>JBOGXX010000246.1:0-6392 GCA_050696475.1 Solirubrobacteraceae bacterium
GTCCTGTTCTTCCTCGCCGGCATCGGCGCGATCACGGGCGCCGTGGGCGTGGTCGCGCTGCGCAACCCCTTCTACAACGTGCTCGCGCTCGTCGCGCACCTGATCTCGCTGGCCGTGCTGTTCCTGCTGCTGCGCGCCGAGTTCGTCGCGGCGGTGCAGGTGGTCGTGTACGCGGGCGCGGTGATGGTGCTGTACGTGTTCGTCGTCGCCTACGTGGGCGGCGAGGGCGAGGCGATCGGCGAGCGCCTGCGCAGCAACGGGTCGCGCCCGCCGGCGATCGGCTCGGGACTGCGCCTCGCCGGCGCGCTCGTCGGCGGCGCGCTGCTCGTGGAGCTGCTGATCGCGCTGCTGGGAACGGGCCTGGAGGCGACGCGCGGCTACGGCGCCCCCTACGTGCCCGGGC
This sequence comes from Solirubrobacteraceae bacterium, assembly GCA_050696475.1. Taxonomy (GTDB): domain Bacteria; phylum Actinomycetota; class Thermoleophilia; order Solirubrobacterales; family Solirubrobacteraceae; genus Palsa-744. The sequence goes on from JBOGXX010000246.1 coordinate 404, forward strand.
CGCGCACGTTCGGCACCCCCGCCTACATCGGCAATCTGCTGCTGACGCGCTTCCTGCTCGTGTTCGAGCTCGCCTCGTTCCTGCTGCTGATCGCCGCCGTGGGCGGCGTCGTGCTCGCCCGCCGCCGCGGCGGGCTCGAGGAGGAGGACGAGAGCGACAGGCTGACACCGCTCGAGCTGCTGCGCCCGCTCGGCACGGGCACGACCGCCGAGGGCGTGGGCAACGCCCGCGGGCGCGCGCGCCCGACAGGCGCAGAGCAGCTCGCGGAGCCCGCTGTGAAGACCGGAGCCGGACAGCGCTGATGAGCATCGCCTGGTATCTGGCGATCTCCGCGATCGTGTTCGCGCTCGGCGCGCTCGGCGTGGTGACGCGCCGCAACCCGCTCGTCGTGCTGCTGTGCCTCGAGCTGATGCTCAACGGCGGCAACCTCGCGCTGATCGCGTTCTCGCGCATGTGGGGCAACGGCGACGGGCAGATCCTGGCGATCGTCGTGATGACGGTCGCCGCATGTGAGGTGTGCATCGGCCTCGGCATGATCGTGGCGATCTACCGACGCCAGCTGCCGATCGACGTCGACGAGCTCAGGGAGCTGCAGGGCTAGATGACGACGACGACTTACGGCTGGCTGGTGCTGGCATTCCCGCTCGCGGGGATGCTCGTGCTCGCGTTCAGCTTCCGCGCACTGGGCGGGCGGGACTCGAATCGCGCCGCCGGGTGGATCGGCACGGCGGCGATCTTCCTGTCGTTCCTGGCCGCGATTGGCGCGCTGATCAAGCTCCAGGACCAGCCTGCGGCGCACCGCGAGCTCGTCTCCTCGCTGTGGAGCTACGCGGCGACGGTCGGACTCGGGGTGCACGTGCAGATCCTGCTCGACCCCCTGTCGGTGTTCATGCTCCTCGTCGTCACGGGCGTCTCGACGCTGATCCACCTGTACTCGGTCTCCTACCTGAGCCGCGACCGTGGCTTCGTGCGCTTCTTCGCATACATGAACTTCTTCGTGTTCTCGATGCTGCTGCTGGTGCTCGCGGGCAACTTCCTGCTGCTGATCATCGGCTGGGCGTTCGTGGGGGCCGCCTCCTACCTGCTGATCTCCTTCTGGTACCGGCGCACGACCGCCACCAAAGCCGGCATCAAGGCGTTCGTGATCAACGTCGTGGGCGACACGGGCCTGGTGCTCGGCACGTACTTCATCTTCAAGCACACGGGCACGCTCGAATTCGTGAAGACCTTCCACATGGCGCCGCACGTGTTTCACCACGACGAACCGGATCTCGTCGCCGGCTGCATCCTGCTGCTCGTCGGCGCGTTCGCGAAGTCCGCCCAGATCCCGCTGCACACGTGGCTGCCGGACGCGATGGAGGGGCCCACGCCGGTGAGCGCGCTGATCCACGCCGCCACGATGGTCACCGCCGGCGTGTACCTGATCGCGCGCATGCACCCGCTGTTCGAGCTCGCCCCCGACGCGCAGGACGTCGGTGCGACGGTGGGCGCGGCGACGCTGCTGATCGCGGCCACGATCGCGCTTACGCAGACCGACATCAAGCGCGTGATCGCCTACTCGACGATGTCCCAGATCGGCTACATGATCATGGGCGTGTCCGTCGGCGCGTACGCGGCCGGCCTGTTTCACCTGATGACGCACGCGTTCTTCAAGGCGCTGCTGTTCATGGCCGCCGGCTCGATCATCGGGGCGATGGGCGGCGAGCAGTCGCTGGAGAGGATGGGCGGCTTTCGCAAGGCGATGCCGTTCACCTACGGGTGCTTCGTCGTCGGCGGCCTCGCGCTGTCGGGGATCCCCCCGTTCTCGGGCTTCTTCTCCAAGGACGAGATCCTGCTGATGACCGCCGAACGGGGCAGCTGGCACTGGATCCTGTACGTCGTCGGCTATCTCGGAGCCTTCCTCACCGCGCTGTACACGTTCCGGATGATCTTCCGTGCCTTCCACGGCGAGCCGGTGGCGGAGGCGCTGGAGCTGCAGGCAGGCCACCCGCACCACGCCGAGACGCCCACGAACCCCGCCACCGGCGAGGTCGAGGACACCGACGTCGGCTTCCCAGGACCGCACCACGCGATCGCCGAGCGCGAGTGGCCGATGAAGGTCGCGATGGCCGTGCTCGCGCTGGGCGCGTTCGGGGCCGGCCTGGTCCAGATCCCCCGCGCGGACTTCGTCATCGACGACTTCCTGGAACCCACTTTCGCGGGCTCTCCCGGCTACACGCCCAGCGGCCACACGACGCTGCTGATCGTGGGGCTGGTGGTCGGGACGGCGCTCGGGCTGCTGGGGATCGCGATCGCCTACTACATATGGGTTCTGCGGCGCGCCCGGGAGGCCGATCCCACCGCCGTTCTGCGCGCCCGCCTGGCCCCGGTGTACGAGCTGTTCGTGAACAAGTGGTACTTCGACGAGCTGATCCACGTAGCGGTCGTGCGCCCGATGGCCGGCGCCGGGCGCTTTGCGCAGAACACCTTCGAGCGAGTGTTCGTCGAAGAGACGCTGATCGGTGGGAGCACCGGCATCGTGCGCGCCGGCTCGGCCGCCGTGCGGGCGGCGCAGAGCGGCTTCGTGCGCTACTACGCGGCGCTGCTGATGCTCGGCCTGAGTGGCGTCGCCCTCTACTTCCTGCTGCAAACCTGAGCGTCATCCGAATCTGACCATGCCCCCCCTTTCGATCCTCATCTGGCTCCCGGCGGCGTGCGGCGTGCTCGGCGTGCTGGTCGGCGCTGCAGGCGCCTCCAGGCGTGCCGCAGGCGGGGGATCGGACGGCGAGGAGCAGGGTGGCTCGGCGCGGGCGGGCTGGAGCGTGCCCGGCGTGATCTGCCTGCTCGGCTCGCTCGCGGCGCTGGGGCTGGCGATCGGCTACATCGCCGAATACAAGCCGGGCGGCGGCCTGCAGCACGTCACCGACATCGTGTGGATCGCGACGCTCGGCATCCACTACAAGCTCGCGGTCACCGGGCTGAACGTGTTTCTGCTGGGCCTGACGACGCTGCTGTTCGCGGCGGCGGTGCTCGCCACCAACCTGCGCAGCCACAGCTCCGCGGTCGATCGCCCCCGGCTCTTCTACTTCAACTTCATGCTCGCCGAGTCAGCTGTGCTCGGCGCGTTCCTCGCGCAGGACATTGCGCTGTTCGTCGCGTTCTTCGACCTGATGCTGATCCCCTTCTACTTCCTGATCGGCAGCTGGGGGGAGGGACGGGATCGCGTGAAGGCGACGCTCAAGCTGGTCGTCTACACGCTCGTCGGCTCGCTGCTGATGCTCGCCGCGACGGTCGCCACCGGCGTGCTTGCCGCCCAGCAGGGGGGCGGACACATCACGTTCGTGCTCTCCGCACTGCAGGGCCTGCCGCTGAGCACCGGCGCACAGGAGTGGATCTTCCTGTTCTTCGCGGCGGCGTTCCTCGTGAAGATGCCGGCGTTCCCGCTGCACGGATGGATGCCGGACGGCTACACCGCGATGCCGATGGAGGTGCTGGTGGTGTTCTCGAGCGTGCTCTCGAAGGTCGGCGCGTACGGCTTCCTGGCGATCGTGCTGCCGCTGTTCCCGCGAGCGGCCGTGCACTTCCAGACGCTGATGCTGCTGATCGCACTCGCCTCGATCGTGTACGGATCGATCCAGGCGTTCAGCCAGACGAACGCGCGCATGATCCTCGCCTACTCCTCGATGGCGCAATTGGGGTTCATCACGCTGGGAATCTTCGCGCTGAACCCGCAGGGCGCGCAGGGCGCGCTGCTGCAGATGCTCAACCACGGGCTGGTCATGGCAGCGGGCCTGTTCATCGTCGCTGTGCTCGCGCGGCGCGCGGGCGGCTCGGAGGACATCCGCGACATGGGTGGGATCGCGTTGCGCGCCCCCGTGCTCGTCACGATCTTCCTGATCGTCTCGCTGGCCACGCTCGCGATGCCTGGCTCGGCGAACTTCGTTGGAGAGTTCTTGATCCTGCTCGGCGCCTTCAAAGCCAAGCTGGTGATCGCGATCATCGCCTTCAGCGGCGTCATCATGGCGAGCGTGTACGCGCTGCGCCTGTTCATCCGCGCAATGCACAACCGCGTCGGCGCTAACGCGCAGCCGCGTGAGATCTCGATCCGCGACGGCGCGGTGCTGGTGCCGCTGGTGCTCGTGATCGTGTTCATGGCCCTGTATCCGCAGCTCGCGCTGCGTCGCAGCGAAAGCTCTGCCAAGGCGGCCGTCGCTTCCACGTCCACGGCGCTGCACCCACCCGCTGCCGTCGCGTCCACGCCGGGCGCCACCACGGGCGAACCTGCGGAAGCGAGCACGGGCGAAGTTCCTGAAGGCGGCGCGAGCGAAGCGGCGGAAGCGGCGACCGGCGAATCGGCGGAAGGCTCCGAACGGTGAGCGCCGCCTTCCCGATCATCGCGAGCGCCCACGTGAAAGGGCCGCACGTCGACTTCGCGGGACTCTCGCCGCTGATCGCGCTGCTAGGCGGCGCGGCGATCGTGCTGCTCGTCGGGTTGATCGGCTCCCGCTGGGTGCGCGCACATGCGGTTCCGGCGCTCAGCCTGGTTGCGCTCGGAGCGGCGCTCGGGCTGACGATCTGGCAGTGGAACGTCGACAAGTCGATCGTGTCGGGGGCGCTGCGGGTCGACGACCTGTCGCTCGCGCTGAACCTGATCCTGATCGCCGGCGGCGCGTGCGCGGTGCTCCTGGCGTGGCGCTCACTGGCCGCGCACGAAGCGGCGCACGGCGAGTTCCACGCGCTGCTGTTGACCTCGATCGGGGGCATGTCGGTCCTCGCGAGCTCGGAGAACACGATCGCACTGTTCGTCGGCCTCGAGCTGCTGTCGATCCCGCTGTACGTGATGTGCGCGACCGAACTGCGGCGCGAGCAGTCGCTCGAGTCGGGGCTCAAGTACCTGATCGTCGGTTCGGTCGGCGCGGCGACGCTGCTGTACGGGCTCGCGCTGATCTACGGCGCGACCGGCTCCACTGAGTTCTCGGCGATCGGCAACGCCCTGACCAGCGGCAGCCTGGCCAGCGACCCGCTCACCGTGACCGGCATCGCCCTGTGCGTCGCCGGCCTGTGCTTCAAGTCGTCGGTTGCGCCGTTTCACCAGTGGACGCCGGATGTCTACGAGGGTGCGCCGACACCAGTCACGGCGTTCATGGCGGTCACCACCAAAGTCGCCGCGCTGGGCGTGTTCCTGCGCTTCTTCGATGTCGCCCTGATCGGCGCCCAGTCGAGCTGGGGGCCGGCGCTGGCGGTGCTCGCGACGATCACGATCATCGTCGGCAACGTCGGAGCGCTCGGCCAGTCCTCGCTGAAGCGGATGCTCGCCTACTCTTCGGTCGGGCAGGCCGGCTACGTGCTGGCCGGAGTCGTCGTCGGCACGCAGCTGGGCGTCGCCGCAACGGTCTTCTACCTAGCGGTGTACCTGATGATGAACATGGCATCCTTCGCGGTGATCGTCGCGCGCGAGCGAGAAACCGCCCTCGGCGACTCGATCGAGGCGATCAGGGGCCTCGGCCGCGAGCGCCCGTGGCTGGCGTGGCCGATGACGATCTCGATGCTCGCGCTGGCGGGGATCCCGGCGACGGGCGGCTTCATCGGCAAGTTCTATCTGATCGACGCGGCCGTGGCAGGCGGCTACACATGGCTGGGAGTCGTGATCGTGATCGGCTCGATGATCTCGCTCGGGTACTACCTGCCGGTGATCGCGGCGATGTGGATGCGCGGAGCGCCGGCCGGCGATAGCGAGGTTCGTCGTACCACACCTCCGGCGAGCGCACCGGCGCCCGCCGCGGGGCCGCTGCCAGCGCTGGCAGGAGGCTCACCCGAGCTCGACACGGAGAGCGCCCTCACGCCGACCGGCGGCGACGGCGGGCTGAGCGCGGGCGGCGGCGACGGCGCGACGGCTGCGAGGCCGGCGGGTGGCCTGCAGGCGGAGGTAGCGTTCGTCGCGCTGCTCGCAGCCGCGGCGACGATCTTCTTCGGCATCGTCCCGCAGCCGCTGTTCGACCTCGTGCACCAC
>JBOGXX010000247.1:0-2506 GCA_050696475.1 Solirubrobacteraceae bacterium
ACATGTACCAGTCGCTGCACACGACGGTCATCGGTCCCGAGTGACGCCCCTTGGAGATCCAGATCCGCACACAGGAGATGCACGAGATGGCGGAGTTCGGCGTGGCCGCGCACTGGGTCTACAAGCAGCGGCCCGGCGCCGAGCGCGGTGGGCACGCCGATCCCCGATCGGTCGGCTGGTCTGGCCCCGGCGAGGACGCCAAGCTGAAGTGGCTGCGCTCGATGCTCGACTGGCAGACGGAGCTCTCGGACCCGAGCGAGTTCATGGAGACGCTGCGTACGGACCTGTTCGAGGAGGAGGTCTACGTCTTCACGCCCAAGGGTGAAGTGAAGTCGCTGGCCGCCGGCGCTACGCCGCTGGACTTCGCCTACGAGGTGCACACCGAGATCGGCCACCGTTGTGTGGGCGCGCGCGTGAACGGGAAGATCGTGCCGCTGCACTACGAGCTGCAGTCGGGAGACATCGTGGAGATCCTCACCGCCAAGCGCGAGCGGGGGCCCTCACGCGACTGGCTGGCGATGGTCAAGACGACGCGGGCGCGCAACAAGATCAAGGCGTGGTTCAAGGCGGAGTCCCGCCAGGACACTGAGCACAGCGGTCGTGAGCTGTTGCAGGAGCACCTGCGAAAACAGGGTCTGCCGGCACAGAAGATCACCGGCTCGGCGCTGCTGGCGGACGTGATCCGTGAGGTCGGCTACCGCAAGGCCGACGACTTCTACATCGCGCTGGGCGCCGCCAAGGTCTCTCCGAAGCTCGTGGTCAACAAGGTGATGCAGCGCCTGAAGCAGGGCGAGGCGGCCGACGGCGGGGACAGCGCCGCCGACCTGCTGCGCGTGGGCCGCGCGCGGCGGCGCCCGACGAAGTCATCCAACCAGTACGGGATCAGGGTGGAAGGCGTGGAGGACGTGATGCTGCGCCTGGCCAAGTGCTGCCGTCCGGTGCCGGGTGATGAGATCGTCGGCTACATCTCGCTGGGACGGGGCATCACGATCCACCGCGATGACTGCCCGAACGCGACGCTGCTGCGCAAGAGCCCGGAGCGCTTCACGAGCGTCGCCTGGGAAGGCGACCAGTCGACGGGCTTCGTGGTCGAAATCCAGATCGACGCTTGGGACCGCCACCATCTTCTTGCCGACCTCTCGCGCGCGTTCTCGGAGTCGGGAGCGAACATCCTGGAAGCGCGGTGCCTGTCGCTGCCGCCGATGGTCAAGAACCGCTTCGTGGTGGAACTCGCCGATACGCACTCGCTGCGCAGCGCGATCACGCGACTGCGCAACACCGAGTCGGTGTTCGACGCCTACCGCGTGACGCCGGGCGCCGCGGCGGCGTAGGCCGAAGGCCCCCTAAGGTGTCGCGGGAGGGCATGCTGCGCCTCTGGTTCGAAATCGCGCTGAGGTCGAGTTCGCCGGGTCGAACGAGTACTCGCGAGGTGCGCATCAAGATCCTCGATGCGATCTGGGACTGAGCTCCGCGTCAGGGCTCTGGAAGGACATGCAAGCCCTCAGAACAGCCATCACCATCGCCTGGATCATCTTTTGGGTCTACTGGCTCGCATCCGCCTTCGGTGTGAAGGAGGGCAAACGCAGCTCGCGACGGCTCCCCCTTACCGGCCTGAGCGCGCTCGCCGTGGTACTGGTGGTCCGCGTCTTTCGCGGCGGCAGCCTGGCCGTCCACAGCCCGCCGCTCGGAGCGATCGGTGCCGTCGTGTTCGCGTCCGGGATCGCGCTCGCGATCTGGGCTCGCGTCCATCTCGGGCGCAACTGGGGCATGCCGATGAGTGAGAAGGACGAGCCGGAGCTCGTCACCTCTGGTCCCTACCGTTTCGTCCGCCACCCGATCTACTCCGGGCTCCTGCTCGGGCTTCTCGGGACCGTTCTCACGACCAACCTGGTGGGCTTGATCGTCGTCGCCGTGCTGGGTGGCTACTTCTGCTACTCCGCATCGGTGGAGGAGAGAAACCTCACCTTGACGTTCCCAACGGCCTACCCGGCCTACCGGGCCCGCACGAGGATGCTCATCCCTTTCGTCCTCTAGCCGCCGCTCCGAGCGCGGCACTGCTCGCTGCCCAAACCCAGCCACACAGCCAAATCCCCCACACCGCCACGAGGAGCTTCGGCCTAGGCGACGACGTTGAGCGCCTGCGGGAGGATCGAGTAGCGGGCCTCGGTGACCTCGCCGAGGTAGTCACCGTCGACCTGCAGCGGCAGCTGGCTGCCGTCGGGCGAGCGCACCAGCACGCGCGTGCACGCGGAGAACGCCCGAACCCGCCCGTGCTCGGAGAATCGGGCCCGTTCACTGAGCGCGCGCCAAGCCAGCGACGGCATGTCGAGCGGGCTGGTGCCGGTGAGCACGAGCGCCGCCAGATCGCCGCTGTTCAGCCCGGCGCCCGGGGCCATCGCGACGCCACGGTCCCCGAAGTACGTGTAGCGCGCCGCGTTCTGGACCAGCACCGTGACCCCGTCGAGCGACACGGTCTCCTCGGCCGTGCCGGCCCGCGGGCCGGCAC
>JBOGXX010000248.1:0-4430 GCA_050696475.1 Solirubrobacteraceae bacterium
GCTCGTGGCTGTATTGCTCGAAGAACGTCCACTGCAGTATCTTCGCGCCCTCGAAGCGGTCCTTCGAGACGTATGGCGTGTCCTGGCCCAAGTACCATAAGATCGCGTTGGACTCACCAAGCGAACGGCCGTCGTCCAGCACAAGCGTGGGGACCCGAAGCGCCGGATTGAGATTCCCGAGCAGCTCGAGACGGTCCGAGCGGTCCACCACGTCGACCTCCTGTCGGTCGTACTTCGCCCCAAGGTACGCCAGCAGCAGTCTGACCTTGTAGCAGTTGCCCGAAATCTGCGAGTCGTAGAGCAGCAAAGGCGTCGCTAGCTCACAACGAGCGGAGTGAGAGGGGCGCCGACATGGACGGGATCCTATGGGTTCCCCGGCGAGGGCTCACGGTGCTTTTCGCGCCTTTAGGGGAGGAGCAGTTTGTGCTCGCCGGGGCGATCTCGAAGATGCGCATCCAGGAGCTCTGTCGAGCCTTTGGTGGCGGGCCTCAGACCTGTCCGTTGGCGAGTGCTCGTAGCAGATTCACCGCGTGCGGCTTGGGCGGGGCGATACCGATCGCCTTTAGCTGCGTGAAGGTGACGCCCTCGCTGGCGAGCTTCTTCTGCATCGAGGCGATCGCCTTGACATCCTGGGCCTTGGTGCTCTTCCATTGCAGCGCGAGCGTGCCAAGCAGCTTCGCGAGTGCTGCGCCATCGCTTTGCGCCTGCGCGAGTGCGCTCGCGAGCTGCGTGTGCAGGGCCCGGAAGTGAGCGTCCTGGAGCGTGGCGTCGGCCGCGTCGTTGGCGGCCACCGCGGCGGTGTCGCGGTCGATCGTGGTGTGCAGCGCGGCGTAGACGCCGAGTGCCTGGCCGCTTGCGGTGAGCATCCGCGTCTCCGCGGTCCGCAGCGTCGCGCACCTGCGCGCGGCGTTGCCGTGCGCGTGCCCGCAGGAGCGCAGGCCTGGCTCGTGGATCTTTGTGGGCGCCGCGAGCGCGCTCACGTCCTGGTCGGCGGGATCGTGGACGGTCTCGTACTCTTCGCGCAGACGCTTGAGTTCCTGGTTGAGTTCGGGCTTCTCGCGCGTGAGGTCGAGGTAGATCAAGAAGGCCAGCGAGCCGATGCCCCGGCCGGATGGTGCGCGTTCCTCGGCGACCTCGTCGTGGCGGATCATCACTTCGAGCCCTTCGATCCGTTCGAGGGTCGGCGGGATGTCGCGGGTGGCTTCTTCCTTGCGCTGGTGGCGCAGATCTTCGGTCGTCGGCGGCGGAGCCGGTGGCGGCGTGTATGGTTCACTCCCTTTTTCTTCCGGCGTTTTTTCGGGCTTCTTTTCTTCCGGAGCGACCTTGCCGCCGTTGATCGTGGCGGTGAAGGACAACGAGTCCTTCACCGTGTTGCACCATTCGCTGCATCCGCTTTCACCTTCTTCCACGTGCATATCGCTGAAGACCTTCGTCACGGTCTGGCCTTCACCGGGAAGGACTTCGACCGGCTCGAGGTCCGCCTCGAGTTCGTCGAGCTTGGCTTCGGGCATGGTTGTCCGGTCAACGAGCTCGCGTACGGAAGCTCCCCAGCGATGGGGTCCGTCTTCGCAGGGCGAAGTAAATTCTTCGAGAAGCGGTAGTTCACTGGGCACGACAGGGACGATGTACTTCCAACCAGCCGTGGGATAGGTCGAGGTCTCGTCCAGGTACCAGCCGCCCGCGACGGGATTGCCTTCCGGGTCGATCGACAGCTCCCCTTCCTTCGGAGTCGGTTCTGCGCCGCAGGGATAGGTGTCGTAGAGCGCGCCGTCGAGCGAGGTGAAGTTCAGCGCGAGCGGGCCGTCGGCTCCTCCCGAGTCGCCCTCCGCGCTCCACGAGCCGGACAGCAGGCCCCTGTTGTGCAGTCCCCCGGCGTCGCCTGCCACTTCCCAGCTCCAGGTTCCAGAGTAGGTGACCTGCACCGGCGGAAGCGGAAGTTCTTCGGCCGCGCCGGCGACGGCAGGGCCGCACAGCCCGAGCGCCACAACCACGCAAGCCGCGCCGAACGCGGCAAGCCCTACTCGAGCACGTCCCCCAAGACCGAGCGTCAGCATCGCCCGAGAATCCTACAATGGCCATCTGGCGCTTGGCGGCACAGTGCCATCGGCAGGCGCAGCGATCCACAGGCCGCCTGCATAAAAATGGCTTGCCAATGCAGCTTTTGCACGCGCTCGGAGAGATTCGAACTCCCGACCCTCGGTTCCGTAGTTGGTTCCCCCTGTCAGGGTCCCAGGTCAGGACTTCCACCTCCGATCTCAAACGCCATGCCCAGCACACCGCTGCGCCTCGCCTACGGCTCGGCTCCGCGAGCAGGCGCCGCTACCGCTCAAAGTGGGGAATTTCTGTGATCGGATCTGGGGACGTTTTCACGATCGGCGCCACTGGGGCAGGCTTGCGAGGCCCACGCTTCTCGGTGGCTGTTGAACGTTTGGCGGCTGGCTCGCGCTGCTTGGAGCGGAACGCCGCTGAGAGCAGGCGGGCGTCGTCGGCGCTGCCTTGAGCCCTATCGCGAGTATCTGGCGGCGCGCTTCGTTGAGGATGCGCACGTCGACGGCACGGTGCTTTTCCGCGAGGCGCAGGCGCTCGGCTTCGAGCGCAGCTATGTGACGTTCGTGCGCCAGCTGCGCCTGTTGGGCCTGCGCCCGCGCTGCGAGGCCTGCCGTACCGGCGGGCATGGCGTCACGACCGTGATCGCTCACGAGTCCGGCGAGGAGATCCAGTGGGACTGGCTCGAGCTGCACGAGACCCCGTGGGGCGAGCCGGCGTATGTGCTCGTCGGCGTGCTGTCGTTCTCGGGCAAGTGCCGCGGAGTGATCCTGGAGGGCCAGAGCTTCGCGCACCTTGCCGAGGGCATCGATGGTGTGCTGCGCCGCCTGGGTGGCTCGGCCCGTGCGTGGCGGACCGACCGCATGGCCACGGTCGTCTATCCGGGAACCGACCGGATCACCGGCCAGTTCGCGCAGCTGGCCAAGCACTACGGCGTTGAGGTCTGGGTCTGCCCGCCGCGCCGCCCGCAGCGCAAAGGCGTCGTGGAGGCGGCGATCAAATACGTCACGCGCTCATGGTGGACGAGCGCTCCCGTCGCGAGCCTCGGCCAGGCGCAGGCCGACCTGGACCGCTGGGCGATCGCGGTCGCTGACCGGCGGGGGCGCAAGGACGGCACGATCGTCGAGCTGGCCGCCCAGGAGGACCTGCTCGCGCTCCCCGGTTCTGCGTTCCCGGCGCTGCTGGAGGTCGAGCGAGTGGTCTCGCGCACCGCGATGGTCGCCTTCGAGGGCAACCGCTACAGCGTCCCGCCGGGCTTCGTTCACCAGCGCGTGAGCGTGCGCGCTCGCCTGGGCGAGTTGCACCTGGAGATCCTCTCGCCGGCGGGCAGGCGCATCGCGCGCCACCGCCGTGCCCCCGCCGGCGCCGGGCAGCTGCTCCAGAACGCAGAGCACGCGCGCCTGCTCGAGCGCGCCGTGCTCGACGCATTCACGACGGCCAAGCCGTGCGCGCGCAAGGCCAACCGCCCTCCAGGTGAACAGGCGCTGGCGGCCGCAGCCCAGCTGCAAGGTCAGCCCGGCGGGGTGCTCGTCGATCTCGAGCAGTACGCGCGCATCGCGAAGGTCGCTCGATGAGGAAGGGCGCCACCTATCAAGAGCTTCGCTCGCACCTGGCCTACCTGAAGCTCGGCGCCGTGGCCGAGCGTCTGCCCGGCGCGCTGCAGGTAGCCGAGACCGAGAAGCCGAGCTACACCGACTTCCTGCACGATCTCGTCGACGTCGAGGTCAAGGCCACCGAGGAACGCCGCCTGCAGGGTCGCCTGCGCTTCGCGAGCTTCCCGCACGCAAAGACGCTCGAGGAGTTCGACTTCTCCGCGCAGCCGAGCCTTGACCGGCGCCTGGTCGACGAGCTAGCGACGCTTCGCTTCATCGAGGAGAAAGCCAATGCGCTGTTGATCGGGCCGCCCGGCGTTGGCAAGACGATGATCGCGATCGCGCTCGGCCACAAGGCCGTGCACGCCGGCTACCGCGTCTACTACACAACCGCCGCGGACCTCGTCGCCAGAACCAGCCGCGCCGCGATCGAGGGCCGCTGGCAGACAACGATGCGCTTCTGGAACGGGCCGCAGCTGCTGATCGTCGACGAGCTCGGGTATCTGCCGATGCCCGGCGAGGCCGCAAGCCACCTCTTCCAGGTGATCTCCCGCCGTTACGAGCACGGCTCGATCATCCTCACCACCAACCGCGGCATCGCCCAATGGGGCGAGATCTTCGAGGACTCCACCGTCGCCGTCGCAATCCTCGATCGCCTCCTGCACCACGCCACCGTCCTTCACACCAAGGGAACGCAGGCGTATATCGCTTGACGGTCGGGGTTTGGGGTTGGGGCTGGATGGAGGGTCGTTGTCGTTGGGGTTCTCGTCGGCGAGTGGGATCTTGAGGTGG
>JBOGXX010000249.1:0-6706 GCA_050696475.1 Solirubrobacteraceae bacterium
AGCCGTCGGACACGGTGCGCAAGCTGATGCGCATCCAGGGCATCCACAGCTAGGGCCACAGATGGCCGGCGAAAGCCCCAGGCAGCTGCTCGAGTATCTCGCAGAAGGCCTCGTGGACGACCCCGAGGCGGTGGCGGTCGAGCAGTTCGAGGAGGACGACGGCACGATCGTGCTCGAGCTCTGCGTCGGGGCGGAGGACTACGGCAGGGTCATCGGCCGTGGCGGGCGAACGGCGCATGCGCTGCGCACGGTCGTCAAAGCAGCAGCGGCCGGCGAGGGTTCTCACGTGCTCCTCGACATCGTCGATTGACGCGCCCGTCGGAGCGGACCGCGCAGGCGCCCTCGCGCTCGCCGGGGAGTCTGCAGGCGGGTCGCGTCGGACGCCCACACGGGCTGGATGGAAGCTTCTACGTGACGCGCCCGCGCGCACGGCTGCTGGCGCTCGGTGCGCAGGTCACCGTTGCGGGACGCACGGCGGCGATCGTGCGCCGAGCGGGCACCGAGGCGCATCCGATCATCCGTCTGGAGGGGATCGACGGGCGTGCGCAGGCGCAGGCGCTGCGGGGGGCGGATCTGAGCGTCGCCGGCGGCGATGCGCCCTCGCTCGGCGAGGGGGAGTGGTGGGCGCACGAACTGGAGGGATGCGAGGTCTTCGACGGCCAGCAGCTGCTCGGTAGGGTCGAGCGGCTGATCGAGCTGCCCTCCTGCGAGGCGCTGGAGGTGCGCCTCGCCGATGGCGGCGAGCCGGTGCTGGTGCCGCTGGTCAAAGACGCCGTTCGCGAGGTGGCTCCGGCACGCCGACGAATCGAGGTGAGCCTCGACTTCCTCGGTCTCGCGGGTGCCCGAGAGTCAAGCTCCTGCGCGGGGCAGCCCGGCGCCGGCTCGACCCGCCGCGCGCGGGGCGAGGCCGAGGGCGCGGGCGAGGCCGAGGGCGCGGGAGCATGAACATCGACATCGTCACGCTCTTTCCGGAGTGGTTCGGGTGGTTCGTCTCGCAACGGCATGTGAGTAACGCGCTGGCCGGTGGCGCGCGCCTGGAGTGCGTCAACCCGCGTTAGCACACGCCGCTGAGCGGTGGTCAGGTCGACGACACCCCGTTCGGCGGTGGGGCCGGCATGGTGCTGCGGGTGGATGTGCTCGACAGCGCCCTGCGCGCCCGCTACGGCATCGATCCGGTGACGCTGCGTAGCCGCCGGCGTGTGATCGCGCTCGCCCCAGGCGGGCGCGTGCTGGACGAGCGGCTCGTCCAGGAGCTCGCGGGAGAGCCGGACATGACGCTGCTGTGCGGCCGCTACGAGGGCTTTGACGAGCGCATCCTCGAGCACTACTCCAGCGACGTCGTCTCGATCGGGCGCTACGTGCTCAGCGGCGGTGAGCTGGCGGCGATGGTGGTGTGCGATGCGGTGCTGCGCAAGCTCCCCGGCGCGCTCGGGCACGAGCGATCCGCCGTGGAGGAGTCCTTCGGCGCGGCGCTCGAGGGCAACCCCGAGTATCCCCACTACACCCGCCCGGCCGAGTTTCGCGGCTGGCGCGTGCCCGACGTGCTGCTCTCCGGCCACCACGAGGAAATCGAGCGCTGGCGCCTGGAGCGCAGCCGCGAACGCGGGGCGGCGCCAGCGGAGTGAGCCGCACGCCGATTCGATCTGCGCCAGCGCGGCGCCACCGGCCGGCGGTTCGCTACCATGGCTGCTCGCGCCGTCCGAGCTTCCCGCTCCGGCTGCAGTCACAGGGCGCGACCCTCCTTCTTTTCCGTTATGAGCAGCGTAATCGCAACCATCGAGCGCGCGCAGCTGCGCCGCGTTCCAAACTTCGCGCCTGGCGACCGTGTCAAGGTCCACTTCCAGGTGATCGAGGGTGCCCGCAGCCGTGTGCAGGTGTTCGAGGGTGTTGTCATCAAGCGTCAGGGACACGGCGCGCGTGAGACCTTCACGGTGCGCAAGCAGTCCTTTGGCGTCGGCGTCGAGCGGATGTTCCCGGTGCACTCCCCGAAGATCGAGCGGATCGAGCTGGCGGCGCGTGGCGACGTGCGCCGCGCGAAGCTCTACTACCTGCGCGACCGTGTCGGCAAGCGCGCACGGGTGCGCGAGCGTCGCTACACCGGCCCCGAGCTCGCGGTCGAGCCTGGCCTGCTGGCGGAGCCCGAGCCGATCGACCCCACGCCCGAGGGCGCCACGGACGCCGACGGCGCGAGCGCCGAGACTTCGCTTGCCACCGAGCTGCCACGGGACGGTGAGCAGGCCGTTGCGGACGGTCAGGAGCAGGCCGTGGTGACGCAGGGGGCCGCACCCACCGACGCGGTCGAGGTCGGCGCAGACGTCGCCGAGGCCCCCGCCGCTGACACCGCTGAGGCGGCTGAGTCGGCTGACGCCGCTGACGCCGCTGCGGGCGCACCCGCCGGCGATGACGCCCAGGCGTGAGCCCTGGCGCCAAGATCGACGACGGTGAGAGTTCTCGCGCGCGACCCCGTCGCGGGCGCCGGCGCGCGGAGCAGCAGCCGGACGGAGCTCCGCCGGCGCCTCAGGACCCCGGGCGGCGATCCAAATCGACGCTCGCGTCGATCGTCGAGCTGGTCGTCATCATCGCGGTGGCGCTCGGTCTCGCACTGGGGATCCAGGAGTTCCTCGTCAAGCCCTACAGGATCCCCAGCGGCTCGATGGAACCCACGCTGGCGGTCGGCCAGCGCGTGCTGGTGGACCGCATCGGCATGGACCTCGGCGAACCGCGTGTCGGTGAGGTCGCTGTGTTCCATCCGCCTGAAGGCGCCGAGCAGGAGGAGTGCGGGCCCACGGCGCACGTGATCAAGATGGGCGAAGCACCGTGCGACGCGCCGGTGCCGAAGGAGTCGAGCGTCAACTTCATCAAGCGGATCGTCGCCGGCCCGGGCGACGAAATCTACATAAGCGAAGGCCACGTCTATCGCAGGGCGGCGGGCACGCACACGTTCGTGCGCGAGCGGGACTCCTACATCCGGGCCTGCGGGGAAGGTCCGGAGTGCAACTACCCCACGGCGGTCAGGATTCCGCCCGGTCACTGGTTCATGATGGGGGACAACCGTGGCGAATCCGACGACAGCAGGTTCTGGGGCCCAGTTCCCACCGGATGGATCATCGGACAGGCCTTCGCCACCTACTGGCCCCCCGACCGGATCGGCAGCCTTTAGCGAGCACGGTGCCGGTGAGCCGAAGCTCGGCTCCGGCTCCGGCTCCTGCGCGCGCGCCCGCCGCCGCGCGCGCAGGGCGGGAAGCGGCAGGCGCCTGTTCGCGTTCGATCGCCGCCTCGGCTTTCCTCTGGTGGCCGGGGCTGATGAGGCCGGACGGGGGTGTCTGGCGGGACCGCTGGTGGCCGCCGGCGTCCTGTTTGACTACGACGCGCTGAGCGCCCGTGAGCTGCGCGCGCTGGGAGCTCTCAACGACTCCAAGCAGCACAGCCCGCAGGCGCGCGAGGAGCTCTATCCGCTGGTGATGCGCAGCGCCGCCAGGGTCTGCGTGGTGTCTCGTTGTGTGCGTGGAATCGACACGCGCGGCCTGCACAAGACCAACCTCGCTGCGCTGCGCGACGCGCTGCGTGGCGCGACCGCGGAGGTCTGTGGTGAGGTCATCTGCCTCGTCGACGGCTTCTCCGTCGCGGAGTTCGAGCATCCGCAGCGGGCAATCGTCGACGGCGACGCGACCAGCGCAGCGATCGCCGCAGCGTCGATCGTGGCCAAGGTGACACGCGACAGGTTCATGCGCCACGCTGACGTCGAGCACCCGGGATGGCGCTTCGCCGAGCACGTTGGCTACTCGACGCCTTCGCACCGCGATGCGATCCTGCACCAGGGCGTATCGCCGCTTCACCGCATGTCGTTCCAGTCGCTCGCCTACCAGCAGCTGGCGCTGTAGCAGCGGCGCTTCGGCGGCACGCTCACCACGCGCCCTCCACGTGGTCGAGACGCAGCAGTCGCCCGTGGGTGTTGACGATCACGCCGATCGCATCGAAGCGGATCGTGCGAGCTGAAGGTCGCCCGCGGCTCTTCTCGCCCAGCCACGCCACCGCCAGGCGTCGCACACGCGCGCGCTGGCGCGAACGCAGCCAGGGCAGCGGCTGCTGGTCGGGACGGATGCCGCGCTGCCCGGCGCGCAGGCGGCGCGTCTTGACCTCCGCAAAGACCAGCGTGCTCCCGTCGAAGACGATCAGGTCGATCTCCCCCGAGCGCGTGCGCACGTTGCGCGCGAGCGTTGAGAACCCCAGTCGTGCCAGGTGCGCCGCCGCGAGATCCTCTCCCAGGAGTCCCACCGCTCGCCGGGTGTCCCCCCGGCGGGGGCCCGGCTGCGGGGCTCGACTGGACTGCGGTGAGCTTGGGCGGCACACGACCGCCACGCTACGGTGCTGGATGTCACGTGCGGCCCGCGTCTGTGCCGATTCGGTGCGCTGATCGTGGCGAAAGTGTGTCCGTGAGACGCCGCTGCTCAGCAGCGCCCGCTGACACGCGCGCTATGCCGTGCGAACCGCGCGGCGAGCGCCCGAGCGCGACGCCGGCACACGGCTCGATCGCCGCGTGTGCAGCCCGGCGGAGCGAGTCGCGCGCTGGACCTCGGCGCGCTCTGCGTCGCTGACCGCCCAGGCGAGTCGCTCCACGAGCTGGGCGGCTGCGTGATCGGTGCTGAGATGGACGGAGCGCACCTGCTCGTCGAGCAGCACAGGTGCGTGCTCGCTCGCCCTGGACTGCGATGAGACGGGATCGGCGGTGACGATGATCCTCGGCATGGAGGGCCTCCTCTTTCGGTGGCTTGACTGTCCTCTTGTTCGAGGATAGCTCCGGTCCCCGGCCGGGCGCGCCGGTTTGCGCACGGCCCGCTCCCGCTCCTGTACGCGGCATGCATGCTGCCGTCGCCGGCGCGCCCCCGACGGCGTCGGCGGAGGGGCAGCGAATCGCTGGGAGAGGGCCAAATATGTACTGATACCATTGAGAAAGTGATGAAGCTGGGCGGGCGCGGGAGGGCACGGCGGCGAAGCGCACACCGAACGGCGCTCGCGTAGCCTGCGTGCGGTGAGCGAGAGCGACAGCAGCGCCGAGGCGCCCTCCGGGGGCGTGCCCGCGGCGGCCGAGACGGCGGGCGACGGTGGGCTCAGCGTGCCCGGGGGTCCGCGCTCGCTGGACTGCATCAGCAGCTTCGTGGGCCTGCGCTGGGAGAATCCCGAGACGGTCCGCGTGCAGATCCGACCGGAGCTGATCAACAGCGGAGGTCTGCTCTCCGGCGTAGCCACCTACGCGATGGTGGACTACTGCATGGGCTCGACGCTGTGGGCGCAGACCACGCGCGAGGAGCGGATTGCGACGATCTCGATCTCGATCAACTACATCCAGACGGCGATCGAGGGGGAGATCGCGTGCCGCACGCGGCTCGACCGCCGCAACCGCAGCATCGCTGTGTTGAGCAGCGAGGTTCGCCACGAGGACGGGCGCCTGCTGGTCACCGCGATCGGCAGCTACTCGATCTTCCCGGCGCGCGCCCGGCACGCGACCGCCACGGGACGCTGACCGCGACCGCGTTGACGATCGCCGGCTCGGACTCAGGCGGCGGCGCCGGAATCCAGGCCGATCTGAAGGCGTTCGCGCGCTGCGGGGTGTACGGCACGAGCGCGATCACCGCGATCACCGCCCAGAACACGCTGGCGGTCACAGCCGTGCACGAGGTGCCCGCGGAAACGGTCCTCGCCCAGGTGCGCGCCGTGCTCGCGGACATTCGCGTGGACGCGGTCAAGGTCGGCATGCTCGGGACCGCCGCGGTCGTGCTGGCGGTCGCGCGGGCGCTGGACGAGCTCGCCCCGGGCACCCCGATCGTGGTGGACCCCGTGATGGTGGCCGAGTCGGGCGCCAGCCTGCTGGAACCCGATGCGCGCGATGCGCTGATCGGCGAGCTGCTGCCGCGAGCGAGCGTGCTCACGCCCAACCTGCCCGAGGCGCGCGTGCTCGTCGCCGGTGGGACGCTGGAGCCAGGGAGCCAGGGGTCGGAGACGGATGAGCAGGCCGAGGCGCAGGCGCTCGTTCGCGCCGTCGCTGCGCTCGGCCCGCGCGCGGTGGTCCTGACGGGCGGGCACCGCAGGCGCGCCGTGGACCTCTTCCTCGACACAGCGTCAGGTGAGCTCGTGCCGATCGAGGGCGAGCGCCACCCCGACGGCGCCGCACATGGCTCGGGCTGCACGCACTCCTCGCTGCTGGCCGCGCAGCTGGCACTCGGGCGCTCGCCGCTGCAGGCCGCCACCGTCGCACGCGCGCTTGCCGGCTCCGCGGTGGCCAACGGTCTGCGCGACGTCGGCTCGGGGGTCGGTCCGGTAGACGTCCTGGAGCTCTCGCGAATCTGCGCCGAGTAGCGATCGGCCCCTCGGCGTTTGCCATAATCCCGAGAGTGAAGCTGCTGCGTATGAAGCCCGGTCCTCGATGAAGTTCCTGCGTATGAAGCCCGGCCACGGAGAGACTGTGCTCGCAGAGGGCGACGTCGCCATCCCGGAGCAGGAGCGGGAGCTGATTGAGGCTTTCAGGCGCGAGCTCGACGCGGGCATGTGGGCGGCTGTGCCCACGGCCACGCCGACCGGTCGCCGCGAGGCGGAGCTGGTGAAGAGCTTCGACGAGGTGCCGCGCGACGCCGAGCGCGTGATCTTCTTTCCGCGCGCGGCCGGCGGCTCGCCCGCCTGCGGCTGAGACGCGATGGCGCTCGCCCTGGGG
>JBOGXX010000250.1:0-5437 GCA_050696475.1 Solirubrobacteraceae bacterium
AGGCCGGGCGCCCCGAGCTTGTTCCGTCCTCCCGCTGGCTAGCAGCGAGAGCCAACCAGCAACCTATGACTTGTATTTACAGGTCGCCTTCATCTGTTCGGCCATCACTTCGTAGCCCTTGGGGGTCGCGTGGATGTCCGGTCCGTCGGCGCTCGTCTTCACGCCCGGATAGACTTCAACTTCTTTTTCGTCGTAGTTGAGCACTTTGCCCGGGGCGTATTCGAACGGGGTGAAGTTCGCCATGTTCGTCCACTGCTGCAGGCGTTCTTCTTCCAGTTCCTCGTTTGCGGTGGTGTTGCTCACGACCGCGGGGTTGAAGCGCGTCTCAGCATCGCTGAAGCACACCTTGAGCATCGTCGACTTCTTGTTGACTGTCGTCTGCTCGAGTCCGGCCAGCTCAGCTGCTGCTTCGTTGAAGCCCGGCTCGAGTTCCGCGTGTTCGACCGAGAGGCCCTTGACCCTTCCGTACGGGTCGTATGCCTGCTCGAACGTCACGTCGCCGTTGAACCCGGCGTGACGCAGCGCCGTCAGGATGCCGATCACGTTGGTGTCGATCTGCTCGAACACGCTGCCGAGGTGGGACCTGATGATTTCAAGGCCGATCGCATCGCCTTCTTTTTGGAGTTCCGCCGCGTGCGCGATGGCGTATTCGTAGGCGAGCCTTTCGCCTTCCGCTTTGCCTTCCGCCTCGAGTTCTTCTCCGTGTTCAGCCAGGTATTTGGCGGCTTCGTGGTACTTGAATTCCGAATATTCTTCGGCGTGGGTTGCGAGGTATTCGCCGGCGTCTCTTTCGAAGTCTTCTTTGAGCGCCGGTTCTTCGCCGTTGCTTTCCACGTATGCCTGGTAGCCGACCTTTTCTTCGAGCCAGGCGACGACCTTGGCTGCGACGGCCGCGTTGATTTTTTCGCCCACGATCGCTTCGGCCTCCGGCGTGACGATCGCTCCGACTTTCTCTTCAACAGCCTCTTTGGCTTCTTTTTCGGCCGCTGCGACCTCGTGAAGCTCGTCGTTGGCGCCGATGTCCAGTGAGATGTCCCTCACCGGCCTGCCGCCGGCCTGGTCTTCTTTGATCGTCGCGATCGCGCTTTCGAGCTGCGATTTGCCGCCGTATTCGTGATGCAACGGAAGCCCGTCGGTGTAGTGGTAGGCGCACGGCGCTTCGCCTGTTATCGGCTCGGATATCTTCTTGCGCGCTTCCGCGTTCATTTGGGCGAGCAGCGTCGCGTTGTCGCCGATCAGCGACGCCGACGTCTCACCCGGGCAGCCGTCGTTGACGAGCTGGCCCTTCTTGGTTTTGCTGGCTCCGTTGACGAGCGCGAGATAGTCGTTCGCAAACCCGTGTTCGAAGCTCGCGGGGTTCTCCCCGGTGGCCAGGTTTTCGTTGAAGAGCTGCTGGGAATAGCCGAACGCCAGCGAATCTCCGAGCGACAGGTAGGTGCTCGTGACCCTCGTTTTTTTCGATGCACTTGCGATCGACGGCACAGCCATCGCCGAGAGCGCTATCAGAGCGGCGACGCATCCGACCAACCGGAACAGGCGTCGGACACCCAACCCTCCAAAGCCATTCATGGCTTGCATTCTCATCCTCCTAGATTAACGGCGGGACCGGCGACAGAGAGCGCGCCAGTGAGCGCACAACCTGCAGCGCAGGCCCCGCCTCTCGCAGCCCCATCTCTTGACATTTTCCCTCACTTGGAGCGCTCCGCAGGGTCCTACCCAAAGAGCAATCTCGTTTCAAGGTAGCCGTGCGGACTCCAGATGTCAAGCCTGGGAGCGACGGGGACACGCTGGCAGCGTACGGCTGGTGTCGTCTCGAGAAGCGTCCCGACGAGCAGCTCTCCGCCGCGCGCAAGCCTCGCGCGGGCGCTCGTGTCCGTGGCCGCTGTCATCGTGTGGGTATGGACGCCTTGTTTCTCGTGAGCGCAGCGCTGGCCGGCGCGACGTGCGCAGCGTTGCTCCTGCGACGCGGTCGCGATCGGATGCGAGAGGAGCTGAAGGCGATCTCCGTCGACGTGCTGGCACACACGGGCGATTCGCTGGCGCAGCGCGTCGCCGAGGCGCGCCGCGCCGAGCAGGAGCGCGCAGCGGGCGAGATGTCACGACGCACCGAGGAGATCAAGGGGGTCGTGAGACCCGTGCAGGAGAAGCTCGGGCGTATGCAGGACGAGATCGGGCGCCTGGAGCGCGAGCGCAGGCAGGCCCAGGGCGAGCTCGCGCAGATGATCCGTCAGCTGGGCGAGGGCGTCGGCACCCTGCGCCAGGAGACAGGCAACCTCGTCTCGGCGCTCAAGCGACCCGCAACCAGAGGATCGTGGGGCGAGATCCAGCTGCGCAACGTGGTCGAGATGGCCGGTATGGTCGCCCACTGCGACTTCGTCGAGCAGAGCACGATCCACACCGGCGAGGGAGCGTTGCGCCCGGACATGCTCGTACGCCTGCCGGGCGGGAAGCTCGTGGTGGTCGACTCGAAGGTCCCGCTCGATGCCTACCTCTGCGCGCTCGAGGCCGGCGCGGAGACCGACCGCGAGCTGCATACCGCACGTCACGCTCGCCAGACACGCGAGCACATCGCCAAGCTCGCCTCCAAGGGCTACCAGCGCCAGTTCGACTCCACGCCGGAGTTCGTCGTCATGTTCGTGCCCTCGGACGGGATCTACCAGGCGGCGCTGGCACAGGACCCGGCGCTGATCGAGTATGGCGTGCAGCAGCAGGTCCTGATGGCGACACCGACGACGCTGATCGGGCTGCTGTGGGCCGTGCACTACGGCTGGCGTCAGGAGCTGATCGCGGAGTCCGCGCGCGAGATCGCCGAGGCCGCGCGCGAGCTGCACAACCGCCTCGGGCGCTTCGTCGAACCACTCTCGAAGGTCGGGCGCCAGCTCGACTCGGCCGTCTGCGCCTACAACGAGGCGGTCGGGTCCTTCGATCACCGCGTGATTCCTCAGGTGCGCAAGATCGAGCAGGCGGGCGCCGGCTCCGAACGCGAGGTGCTCGCACCGGATGCGGTCGAGATCACCGCTCGGGCGATAACCGCGCGAGCGGAGCTCGCGAGCGAGGATGCTCGGCCGCCACGCCCCCAGGCGAGGCAAGGGCCTCCGGCGCACCAGCGAATCTCCAGCGGCGCCTGAGGAGCACCGCGATCAGGGCCAGGGCTACGGGTACGGTCGCCGGCAGCTCGTCGACGAGGAGGAACAGCAGGTCGAAGACAAGCGCGAGGATCGCCACCAGCAGGGCTGCACGCAGCTGCAGCCTGCGCCCGAACGTGGCCGCCAGCAGGCCGCCGAGCACTCCGGCGATGAAGAGGTCGCCGTAACCCATGACCGCGGAGCCGAGCACCGCACTCTGAAGCTGGGGGAGGTTGGCCGCGGGGCGCGCGGCGTTGAGGGCATCGTTGGGCCGCTGCAGCAGGTCGGAGACCACGAGCGCCGTGTCGGCGAGCGCCATCGCCACGATCCCGCCGGCAAGCCAGCGCGGCGGCGTCACACCGGCAAGCAGCACCCCGAGCGCGACGCAGCTGAGACCAGAGAGGCAAACGGCAGCCGCCTCACCGGCCAGGCCTCCGCGGTCGAGCCACGCGAGCGCGAACAGGGGCGCCACCGCCGACGCTCGAAGCGCACGCCGGCCCGCGCCGCGAGCACACCCCCAGACGAGCCAGCCGAGCGCGAGCGCGGCGAGGACGGGCACGGCCACGAGCGCCAGATATGTCAAGCCCTGCGCACTGGCGCTTTCAGCAGCGCGCGCGCCGAACACGAACGCGAGTACAGAAAGCGGCGGGATCACCGCCCAGCGGCGGCTGCGCAGGCGCGCGGCACCAGCCCAGGAGAGCGCGCCCGAGAGCGCCACCAGCAGTCCCTGCACGAGTGACAGCAGCGAAATCGATATCCAGAACGGGAGCACTGACGCTCAAGATAGATTCCCGCGCAGCGAGTCGGCGGGGCGACTCGGTCCCTTTCTGAACGGCCGGCGCGTACGATGAGCACCGTGAACGCGCCGGTCACCGAGCAGCCGCCGATCCTGCATCTTTCGGCGGTTGTGGGCCGTCCGCTGCGTGATGCCAACAATGAGCGCCTGGGCAAGCTCGAGGACCTGATCGTGCGCCTGGGGGGAAGCGGCTATCCGCCGATAACAGGCTTCCTCGTGAACGTAGCCGGGCGCACCTCGTTCCTTGGCGCCGACCGCGTCTCCGAGCTCGGGGCCGACGGCGCGGTGATGCGCAAGGCGGAGCTCGACCTACGCCCGTTCGAGCGTCGCGCCGAGGAGGTTCTTCTCAAGCGTGACCTCCTGGATCGCCAGCTGATCAATGTCGAGGGCGCACGGCTCGTGCGAGCCAACGAGATCGAGCTCGCGCTCGTGGTGGGATCCTGGCGTGTCGTCGGCGTCGATACGGGGCCTCGGGGAGGGCTGCGGCGCCTGCTGCCCAAGGGTCTTGGCGCGCACATCGCCACCGGCCAGTTCCTCGACTGGGCCGGCGTGGAGCCGTTCGTCGGGCACGTGCCCACCGTGCGCCTGCGAGTGCCGCATCCCAAGCTCGCGAAGCTCCACCCAGCGCAGATCGCCGATCTCGTCGAGGCAGCCTCGCGGCGCGAGGGCGAGGAGATCATCCAGGCCGTGGGCGAGGACGACCGCGAGCTCGAGGCCGACGTGTTCGAGGAGCTCGACGATCATCACCAGCGCGAGTTCCTCGAGGATCGTCCCGACGCACAGGTGGCGGCGATCCTTTCCAGAATGGCTCCCGACGACGCGGCCGACGTGGTGGGTGAGCTCGATGAGGACCGGCGCGAGCGGGTGCTCTCGCTGCTGCCTGTCAGCCATCGCGTGAAGGTGCGAGCCCTGCTCGGCTACGATCCCGCCGAGGCGGGCGGTCTGATGAGCCCCGACTTCATCCTCCTGCGCGGCCCGACCTCGGCCGGTGACGCATTGAGCGCCGTCCGCGGCAGCGAGATCGCCCCCGAGCTCCTGACGACGGTGTTCGTCAGCTCGGCGGAGGGCTCGCTGGACGGCAGCGTCGCGGTCACCGCGCTCGTGCGCGCCGACCCGGCTCGCAGCCTGTCGAGCATCGTCAAGCACGAGGTCCCGTGCCTGTCCCCGGACGCGTCCTTCGAGGAGGTCGCGCGACTGATGGCAGACTACAACCTCACCTCGATCCCCGTGATCGGCGAATCGGGTCAGATGGTGGGCGTCGTGACCGTTGACGACGTGCTGGAGGTGATGCTCCCCAGGGGCTGGCGCCGGCGCTTTGGCCTCCTCGGCGAGGACTGAATAGACTCACTGGCAGTGATGGTCCCCAGCGGACAGTTCGATGGCGGTCCGAGTACCGCCCGTCATGCGTCGTGCCCGCTCGGCCATTCGTGGCCGACCGCGACGACGCCTGCCCGCCCGCCTTCACCCTAGACGCACCCGAGGGCTGTTCATCTTCCTGGGGCTGCTCGGCCCCGGC
>JBOGXX010000251.1:0-2810 GCA_050696475.1 Solirubrobacteraceae bacterium
AGCGCGCCCTCCGCCTTGGAGACGGCGGTGTGGGCGATCGCCACGAGCTGACCGTCACGCAGTGCCACGCCGTCCAGAGCAGCCACGATCAGCGTCGCGAGATCGTCCCCGGGGCGGACCTCTGGGATGGCGCTGAGCGGCCGTGCGGAGATGCTCGACACGGACGTCCGGCGCTCAGGCGGAGCCGGTCAGGGGGAGCGCGGTTGTGCGCTCGCTCTGTGCGAGCACCGCGCGGGTCCGCTCGGCGCCGCCGTCGAGCTCCGCCAGACGCGCGCGCAACGCGGCCAGGTCTGCGCCCGTATCGATGTCCAACAGCAGCGACTGGGGCCACTCCAGGCGGGCTTCGAGACCCGCCTCGAGCGCGAGGCGGCGGTGGCGCTCGCAGCTCCCCGGCCCAAAGCTCGGCGCGATCGCATCAGCCGGGCTGAGCAGCAGCCCGTTGGTACCAGTCCCGTGGCGGTCGGGCACGATCACCACCGACCTGCCCGCGGCTGCGCTCCCGCTGGCCGATCCGTGCGCCGAGAGCAGCTCGTCGAGCTCCGCGGGATCCAGCGCGGGGCAGTCACCGGGCACGCAGAGCACCCGCTCGAAACCGTCGGCCAGCGCCCGACGCACGCCGAGGCTCGCCGCCGCGGGCTGGCCGCTCTCGGCGCCGTCCCGCACCACGATCGCCCCGAGCTCGCCCGCGGCGGCCACGACGGACTGCTCGCGCGTCACGACAATCGTGCGCTCGATCGCCGACGTGCGCGCCAGCGCCAGCATCACATCGGCGACCATCGCCCGCGCGAGCGCCACGCGCAGCTGATCCTCGACGCTCGCGCCGAGCCGCTGCTTGGCGCGCGCGAAGCTCTTGACGGGCAGGATCGCTGCGGTACGCATCTCCCGCGGACGATAGTGGGGCAGATCCTCGCTACCAGCTGAGCAGCATCAGCCCGACGGTCACGCCCGGCCCGATCGTCACCATCAGCCCGAGCTCGCCCGCTTCCGGGTGATAGCGCTCGATCGTGTCCTTCAGCACGTAGAGGATCGAGGGTGTGCCGACGTTGCCGTGCTCGGCCAGCGCGTCCCAGCTCGTGGCCACGTCCTCGCGCGTGAGCTCCAGGGCCGTCTGGACGTTCTCGATGATCCGCCGGCCGCCCGGGTGCACGATCCAGTGGTCGATGTCCGCGTGGCTGAGGTGCTGGCGGCGAAGGAAGCCGCCGACGACGCCCGGCAGGCCCGCGCCGGCGAGCTCGGGGAGATCGCGAGCCAGGTGCAGGTAGCTGTCGTCCTGGGCGAGGCTGAGGCTTACCGCGCCGAGCGTCCCGCCGATCTGGTGCACCTGTGAGGCGCGGATCATCGGCCCGTCCGAGCGCGGGTCGTTGGACAGCAGCGCCGCCGCACACCCGTCGCCGAAGATCGCCGAGCCGACGGTCTTCGCCTTGGGGTCATCGGGCCTCGCCCGTGTCAGCGTGCCGCTCATGCTCTCCGCCGCCACCACCAGCGCCTGCTTCTCCGGGTGCTCGGACATCGCCTGACCCGCCAGGCGCATCAGCGGCACGCCGCTCGCGCAGCCCACGCCGTTGATGTGGTACTTGTCGGTCGTCGGGTGCATCCCATAGTGCTCGACCAGGCGGTGCGCCAGCGTGGGCCCGCCGAGCGAGTACAGGCTCGAGCTGATCACCGTCCCGATCGCCGCAGGATCCAGCTCGAGCGCATCCACCGAGGAGATCGATTGGCGTATCAGTTTCTGCTCGATCTCGCCGGCTCGGCCCTGCATCGTCCGGTCCAGGAAGTCCTCGCTCAGGTCTAGATTGCGACGCCTCACCCCGCAGCGCTCGAAGATCCCCTGCGCGAACTCGTTGCCCGTCAGCCCCAGCCGCTCCAGGACCTGCTCCTGCGTGAAGGCCTCCTCGGAGTCCGAGACCACGAGCGCGGCAATCCGCGGACCGCTGCGACGGATGGCGCCCTGCGCGCCCACGAGCGGCTCGGGAAGCACCGAGACTGCCCCGCTGCGCTGTGTCGGGTACGAGCCGCTCTTCACGGTTGGGACTCCTTGGTTGGCGGGAGGCGGCTGGGTCCCACCGACCAAGCCGTCCACCCAGAGTACGACGATATGCTTAGCAGCCGACGCATCCCGTGGACGGATGCGTCGTTTCTTAAAGACTTCTTCGCGTGATTCCAGGCCGATCCTGCTGCGGCTCAAACGGTTCAGAGGAGGGAAGGAGCGTAGATGAACGGCAGCACTGGCGGCATGATGGTGATCGGCGCGGGCCTGCCGCGAACGGGCACGTTGACGCAGAAGGTCGCGCTCGAGCAGCTGGGCCTGGGTCCCTGCTACCACTGGGTCAACGTACTCGCGGACCTCACCCACGTGGGGCTGTGGGACCGCGCGCTCGACGGCGGCGCGCCGTGGGCGGAGATCTTTGGCCCCCACCGCTCGAGCACCGACTGGCCGGGCGGGTACTTCTATCGCGAGTTGATGGACGCCTATCCCGAGGCGAAGGTGCTGCTGAGCGTGCGCGAGGGCGAGTCGTGGGAGCGCAGCTTTCGCGAAACGATCGTGGAGATGAGCTACGGCGACTCGCTGATGGGCCTGCTGGCGCGCGCACGTGCGCGGGTGGCGCCGGACTTCGACGCCTACCTGAAGCTGGTCGACCGCATGTTCTGGGGGCCACAGGGGACGTTCGCGCAGGGCCACGAGCCGGCGCAGCTGATCGAGCAGATGCACGCGCACAACGAGCTGGTCAAGCGCGCCGTTCCCGCCGGGCGGTTGCTCGTGTGGAAGGTCACCGACGGCTGGGAGCCGCTCTGCGAGTTCCTCGAGGTGG
>JBOGXX010000252.1:0-5302 GCA_050696475.1 Solirubrobacteraceae bacterium
GACACGCGGATTATGATTCCGCTGCTCTAACCAGCTGAGCTACTCCGGCTCGGATGACGGTGAGTGTAGTCATCGGGCCCTCCCGAGCCGCACCTCGCTAGCCTGGTTGCAGCGATGGTGCCGCCGACCCTGCTCGCAGTGCCGAACGTGTCGGAGGGCCGCGACGACGCGAACGTCGCGGCGATCGCCGCCGCGATCGCGGGCTCGGGCTCGACCGGGGTGAGGCTGCTGGACATCCATTCCGACGCCGACCACGATCGCTCGGTCTTCACCGTCGCCGGAGAATCCCGGCGGCTCGCCGATGCCCTGCTCCGGTGCGCCGGTGAGGCGGTCGGGCGGATCAATGTGATGGCCGTGGCGAGCGGTGCCACAGCAGCTAGGCCAGACGCGCCGCCGGGACAGCATCCCCACGTGGGAGCGATCGATGTGGCGCCGATTGTCTACCTGAGCGCGCAGGCGCGAGGCGCGGCCTGCGCAGAGGCGCTCGTGGTTGGCGATCGGATCGCGGACGAGCTGGGGGTGCCGGTCTTCCTCTACGGCGAGCTGACCGCGGCAGACCACGGCTCGCCCAGGACCCGTGCGGAGCTGCGCAGAGGTGGCGTATCCGGTCTCGCAGCGCGAATGGCTGGGCCCGAGAGGAGGATCGCTCCTGACTTCGGCCCACCGCATATGCACAAGAGCGCCGGCGCCACGCTCGTCGGCGCCCGTCCGCCGCTCGTCGCCTTCAATCTCCAGCTGGCCGCCGGCGCGAGCGTGCGGGAGGCGCGGCAGATCGCCGCCGCGGTCCGCGAGCACGATGGCGGCGGGCTGCCCGGCGTGCGGGCGATCGGCGTCGAGCTGAGCGGTGGCGTGGCGCAGGTATCGATGAACATCGAGCGCCCGTTCGAGGTGTCGCTCGCGATGGCGCTCGACGCGGTCAGCTCCCACGCCGACGTCGCCAGCGCCGAGCTCGTCGGGCTGGCGCCCGCGGCTGCTCTGGAGGGCTTTCCACAGGACGTCCCGATTCGCGGCTTCGATCCGAGTCGCCACCTGATCGAGAACGCACTAGGCTGCTAGCTGTGGCACAGACCCAACGCAAGCGCAAGACCAAGCACCGCGGCAACGCCGCCGGTGTCGTTGAGTCGCGCGGGCGCACCGGTCGCAAGCCCACGGCCGCTGAGAAGAGCGGCGATCCGCGCGAGCTGGCGCGCGAGAAGGAAAAACTGCTCGACAAGCGCGACCGCCCGCCGACATGGCGCGGAGCGTTCACCAAGGCGATGTTCGCCGCCATCTTCCTGCTGCTCGTCGTGATCCTGATCTTGCACCAGTCAAACCAGGCGATCGGCCTGTTCCCGGTCGTGCTGGTGCTCTACACAGTCGTCAGTTACTACAGCGACAAGTGGACCTACGACAGGCGCCAGCGCAAGAAGGGCCGGGCCGGTGGGAGGGTCGCGTCGCGATGAGCGCGCTGGACGTGCGCTCGTTCACCGTTGGTCCCGTAGCGGAGAACTCCTTCATCGTGCGCTCCGGCAGCGACGCCAAGCGCGCGCTGCTGATCGACCCCGGCGATGAGCCCGAGCGCCTCCAGCAGGCCGTTGACGCGCTCGGCGTCGAAGTCGAGGCGATCCTCATAACACACTGCCACTTCGACCACATCGGCGCCGTCGCGCCGCTGGCACGGGTCACCGGCGCACCGGTCTACTGTCCAGAGCTCGAGCGCCCGATTCTCGCGGACGTGATGAGCTGGGTGCCACCCGGGTTCGGACCGTTCGAGAGCTACGAGGCCGATTTCACGCTTGCCGGGGGTGAGCACCTCGAGCTCGCCGGCATCGAGATCGATGTGATCTTCACTCCCGGCCACAGCCCCGGGCATCTCACCTACGCCGTGCCCGGCGCGCTGCTCTCCGGCGACGTCCTCTTCCAGGGCTCCGTCGGGCGAGTCGATCTCCCCGGCGGCGACTGGCCCACGCTCGAGCGCTCGATCGGCGCTCTGCTGAAAGCTTTCCCGATGGACACGGTCGTCTACCCGGGGCACATGGGCGTCACCACGCTCGGACGCGAGCGCGACACCAATCCGTTCCTCGCCGAGTTGCGCGTGCGCGTGCCGCGCGAGTCCGCGGCGGACTCGCCGGCAGCCCCACGTTGAGCGCAGCCAAGCTGAAAGCGCCGCGCGGCACCTTCGACATCATCGCTGGCGAGGCGACGCGGCGCAGCGGCATCGAGGCGCGTGCCCGCTCGATCCTCGAGGGCGCCGGCTACGAGCGGATCGAGACGCCGATATTCGAGACGACCGAGCTGTTCTCGCGAGGCGTCGGCGAGTCGACCGACATCGTCCGCAAGGAGATGTTCACGCTCGAGGACCAGGCGGGGCGTTCGCTCACGCTGCGACCCGAGGGGACCGCCCCGGTGTGCCGCGCCTACCTCGAGCACGGCATGCACAAGCGCCGCCAGCCGGTGAAGCTCTGGTACCTGTCGTGTTTCTTTCGCCACGAGCGCGCACAGGCCGGGCGCTACCGGCAGTTCTGGCAGGTCGGGGCCGAGGCGATCGGCTCTGATGATCCCGCCGTCGATGCCGAGTCGATCACGCTGTTGGCCGCGCTGCTCGCCGAGCTGGGCGTGCGTGAGCTGCGGCTGCGCCTCTCGAGCCTCGGCAGCCCGTCGAGCCGCGTCGAGTACCGCGAGCACCTGCAGCGATACCTGCGCCAGCACGAGCGGAGCCTCTCCGAGGACGTTCGCGCCAGGATCGAGCTGAACCCCCTGCGCGCATTCGACTCAGAGCATCCGGGCACGCAGCGGGTGATGCAGGGCGCGCCGCTACTGCGCGACTACCTGAGCCCGACCGATGCTGAGCACTTCGCGCACGTGCGCGAGTTGCTGGATCTCGCCGGCGTCCCCTACGAGCTGGACCCCACGCTCGTGCGCGGGCTCGACTACTACACGCGAACCCTGTTCGAGTTCACCTCCGACGCGCTCGGGGCGCAGAGCGGCGTGGCCGGCGGGGGACGCTACGACGGCCTCATCGAGCAGCTGGGAGGACCCGCGACTGCGGGCATGGGCTGGGCGGCGGGGATCGAGCGGATCATGCTCGCCGGAGACAGCAGCTCGGTCGCCACGACCGGCGAGCATCTCGCCGCGCCCGTCTCGCCAGAGCTGTTCGTCGTGCTCGATGGGGCGCGCGGCGAGCTGCGCGCGGCTGCCTTCGGGCTGCTCAGCGAGGCGCGCTCCGCCGGGCTCGCCGCGCAGATGGAGCTCGGGGGACGCTCGCTGAAAGGCCAGCTCGGTCATGCCGACGCGCTTCGTGCTCGCTTCGTCGCGATCGTCTCCGCGGAGCACACACTGCTCAAGGACCTGCAGGGCGGCGCTCAGCAGTCGCTAGCCACCGACGCCGTGGTGCACGCGGTGCTTCGCAGCCACCACGCGATCTGAGCAGGCCGCGTCGCACACATCGGCGTGGTGGCGACCGCACTGCCGCGAGCGTCAAGCCCACGACGCACTGCGTTCAGCCGTCCAAGGCAGCTTGCGTCGTTCAACTTTTCCGCCATGGATGCCGAAGCTGGAGAGGATGGATCAGCTCTCCCGTCCATTCCAGGTCGCCCTGGTCGTCGTGTGCCTGCTCGCGGGCGTGTGGTTCTTCGCGCTGCGCGGACACTCGGCCGGCACGAGCGCCACCAGCTCCTCGCCCGCAGCGACGGCCAGCGCGCCCGTCGTCTCCAAGCCCGTCGTCTCCAAGCCCGCCGGCTCGAGCGCCACGAGCAGCGCCTCCACGGCAGCGGTGACCGCCCGGGCCAAGGCCGAAGCCAAGACCGGGCACATCTACCACGGGCCCGTTCCCGGCCTGGAAGGTCTCACGCGTGACATCGCGCGGGCACACCGGGCTGTCGCGGCGATCGGCGCCGCACCGTCAAAGCCATCCCCCTCCACCACCAGGCACAGCAGCTCCTCGGCCACCGCCAGCGCGCCCCATCCAGCCAGGACATCGGTCCCGGCCAAGCCCGACTCCTCGGTCAAGAGTCGGCCGATCAAACCAAGCAGCGGCGCTGGACGCGCGCCGGCGAGGCAGGTGCTCGTCGAAGACGCGCTGCACGAAGGGAAGATCGCGGTCATCCTCTTCTGGAACCCGAAGGGGACCGACGACACGATCGTCAACGACGAACTCAGGCTGCTCGAGAGGGCCCACCATCTGATCCGTTCCGCACCCCGCACCCCGCAGCTGCGCAAGGCGCTCAAGGTTTCAGGCCTGGAACTGGAAAAGCGCTTCGCCGCGTTCTTCTCAAGCGCCAGCCAGGTCGCCTCCTACGGTTCGATCACCCGCGGCGTGCAGGTCTACGGGACGCCGACGCTCCTGATTGTGAACCAGAGCGGGAAGACGATTGCGCTGACGGGATTGCAGGACGCCTTCTCGATCGAACAGGCGATCGAGGAAGCCCGCAGCTCCTAGCCTTACACTCGCTCGGGTGAGCGACAGCAGCGAGCGGCTGAGCAACCACCTCGAAAACCCCCTCGGACGCGGTCATACGCCGCCCCGTGCCTTCACCGGCGCCGCGGGTGGGGCCGCGTGCGGCGATCTGATCCGCGTATCGCTCGCCGTCGATCCCGACAGTCCCGAGGGACTGATCCAAGCCGCCGGCTTCGACGCCAGCGGTTGCGGCGCGGTGATCGCCGCCGGCAGCGCCGTCGTGGCGCTGGTGCGTGGCGCCCCGCTGCTGCGTGCCGCGCGGGTCGGCGCGAAGGAGATCGCCGATGAGCTCGGCGGACTGAGCGCTGCCAAGCGCCACGCGGCTGAGCTGGCGGCGGATGCCCTTCACCGCGCGCTCGGCAGCGCCGCGCGCGAGCGCGTGCAGCTCGAGCGCAATCCCAAGCGCACGCTCGTGGCGATGAGCGGCGGGGTCGACAGCGCCGTGGCCGCCCTGCTCGTCTCCCGAACCGGGGGCGAACCGGTCGCGGTCACACTCGAGCTCTGGTCTGACGCCGAGAACGACGGCGATCTCAGCTGCTGCTCAGCGCAGGCGGTCCGCGGCGCGCGCGGGCTCGCGCACGAGCTTGGCATGGCGCATCTGTCGATCGATCTGCGCGCGGAGTTTCGTGCCGGCGTGGTCGACGGCTGGCTCTCCGACCACGCGCGCGGCCTGACGCCCAATCCGTGCGTGCGCTGCAACGGCAGCGTGCGCCTCGACGCGATGCTCGAGCTGGCCGGCAGGCTCGGGTCACGGACGCTCGCGACCGGCCACTACGCGCGCGTGACCAGCGAGCCCGCCGGTCCCGGCGGCACCGTCCCGCTGCTGAGAACCGCCGCCGATCCGGCCAAGGACCAGAGCTACGTGCT
>JBOGXX010000253.1:0-2117 GCA_050696475.1 Solirubrobacteraceae bacterium
TCGATGCTCGACATATCGAGCGCCGCGGGGCTGTCGAGCGGCAGGTCGGAGTACACGACGAGCGGGCGGCCGGGCGCGTCGCCGGACGTCGTCGCGGTCGTAGGGGAGCCTCCGCAGCCGGCGAGCGCGGCGGTGAGCGCGAGCAGGGTCTTCACGCGCGTCTCACCGCGAACCGGTGCCCATGGTTAGTGACCAGATGTAGCGATAGATATCGTTTCTTTGGCTTATTTGGTATACAGTAGCGGGTGTTTGGTTCCAACGCAACGGAGGTGAGTTCTGATGTGGGCCCTGATCGCGGCGGCCGGTTTCACGTTCCAGGTGGCGCCTGACGCGTCTCACGCGCCGGGTGCTGCGGGAATCCAGGGGGCGATCAACGTGATCGCGGTCTACACGCTGCTGGCGTGTCTGGCGGGCTTTCTGATGGGCGGCGCGGTGTGGGCGATCGGCGGCCGGATCGGCAATGACCACACCGCTGTGGGCGGCAAGATCGGCATGGCCGTGTGTGTCGGGGTGGCGTTCCTGGTCGGTGGGGCCGCGGCGATCCTGCAGTTCGCCTACGGCCTGGGCTAGATGCGCGCACGAGGCCCCTCACGCAAGGTTGTGGCTGGGAGCGCGCTCGCGCTATGCATCCTCGGCGTGGCGCTGTTCGCGTTCGGGGTGCTTAGGCACGGGCCCGGACGTAGCTCCTTGGTCAGCCCGGTCGAGCTCGTGGACGGTGTCCCGGTCGGGGTGGAGCGCTCGCAGGCGGGAGTGTTGGCGGCGGCGGATAGCTACGTCGCGCTCGCGTCGCAGTCGATCGAGCAGGACCCGCCACTGTTCGCGGCGCTGGTGGCGCAGGCGTACGCC
This sequence comes from Solirubrobacteraceae bacterium, assembly GCA_050696475.1. Classification (GTDB taxonomy): domain Bacteria; phylum Actinomycetota; class Thermoleophilia; order Solirubrobacterales; family Solirubrobacteraceae; genus Palsa-744. The sequence goes on from JBOGXX010000253.1 coordinate 847, forward strand.
CCCGAGGCTCGCGCGCGCACGCTCACCCGGGCCCAGCAGATCCGGGCGAGCGACACGCAGAACATGGACAACTACCGCGAGGGCGGCCGTGGGATCGCGGTCATCGGCGCGCGTCGTCTGGACAGCTACACGCCCGGGGCGGCGGTTGTGACGAGCTGGCTCGGTGGGTTCGTGTGGGGGCCGCATCTGGCCCCGCGCCAGAGCTGGAACCTCGTCGACACCAGGCTGCGCTGGCAGGCGGGCCGTTGGCTGGTGGTGTCTTCGGACACCGACGCCACCCCCGCGCCGGTGCCCTCGATCGTCTACGTCAACGGTTCGAACGACCGGGCGCCGGCGTTCGGGCGCCTCGCGGGTATGACTGCGCCCTTCTATGGCACCGGGGGCTGATCGTGCCCTGCCGGCGTTACGCGGTGGGCGCCGCGATGATGCTCGCACTCGGCGCGCTCCTATTGGCACCGAGCGCGCTGGCTTTGCCTGCACCGGTGGGCACCGAGGTCGGGCGCGCCGCGCGAGTCGCGGTCGCCGGAGGGCATGAGAAGCAGAGCAGCGCGCCGTGCGGCGTGGCAGTTCCCGTGATCGGCGGGATCGTGAGCGAAGTGACGGGCGGCGTGTGCGCCGCGGCGGGCGAAGCGGTCGGTGCCGTGGCCGGGCTCGCGGGTGAAGCTGCGAGCGCGGTCGGCGATGGGATCCTCGGCCTGCTCGCGAGGTGGATGATCGGCGCGGCGAGGCAGGTCACGACGTTCGTCTCGAGTGAGATGCGCGACACGACCACGCCGCAGCTTGAAACGGCCTGGTATGAGGCTCAGTTTCAGCCGATGGCGGACCTTGGCGCCGCGCTGGGGCTGCTCGTCGCGTTGGTCGCGCTTGGTTCGGCGGCGATCCGTCGTAGCCCGCAGGCGCTCGCGGCGACGATCGCTGGGATCGCGCGCGCGGGGATCGGGACCGGCCTCGTGGTCGCGATGACCGCGACGGGCCTCGGGGTCGCGGACGAGATCTCGGGTGCTGTGCTTTCCGGTTCGCCGCACGCGTTCTGGGCGAGCGTCGCGCACGCTTGGGGTACGGGAGGCTTCGGTGGCTTCGGCTCCTCGGCTCTGGCGATGTTGATCGCGTTGGTCGAGGTGTTCGCCGCGGTGTTCGTGTGGCTCGAGCTGATCGTCCGGGGCGCGGCGATCTACGTCGCGGTGCTGTTCCTCCCGGTGGCGCTCGCGGCAGCGATCTGGCCGGCGCTCAGCGCGTGGCCGGGGCGTCTCGGGCGCCTGTTGGGTCTGCTC
>JBOGXX010000254.1:0-5370 GCA_050696475.1 Solirubrobacteraceae bacterium
GGGCACCGTCGCGCTGGTTGCCGAGCACTTCGCCAGCGCGGCGCGGCTCGCGGGCGAAGCACACCTCCCGGAGGCCGAGACGGCGCAGATGCGCGAGGGCGCGCTGCGCCACGGGGAGGCCGCCGGCGACGCCGCCGCGGCGCTGTTCTCCAACACGGAAGCCTTCGCGCACTACGAGGCGGCGCTCGTGCTCGTCGATCGCGACACGGACACCTCTGTGCGGATCGAGGAGAAGCGCGGCGACGTCGCCCTGCGGCTGGGCCAGGTGGACGCGGCGCTCGCCGCGTGGGAGCGCTGTCTGGCCTTCCACAGCGAGCGCGGCGGCACGCTCGGGGTGGCTGAGCTGGAGCGCAAGATCGGCGCCGGGCTCGCGCACAAGGGAGAGCGCAAGAGCGCGATCGCGCACCTGCAGAGCGGCATCAACCTGATCAAGGACGACGAGCCGACGCTGACACTCGTGCGTCTGTACGAGGAGGCGGCGTGGCTCTACATGCAGGTCGGAGACAACATGCTCGCGATCTACGCATCCGAGAAGGCGCTGCACATGGCGCAGGAACTCGGCGAGGCGCGCGCAGCGAGCCGCGCCCATGGGATCTTCGGACGCGTCTTCGGGCGGATCGGCGACGGCGCCAAGGCGCGGGAGAACCTCGAGCGGGCGGTCGAGCTCGCGCGCGAGTCAGACGCCGGCGAGACGGTCCTGGCGCTGCTCGCCCTCGGCCACAACCTCGAGCACGTCGAGGGCGACTACTCGGCGGCGAGCGAGTGCTACCGCGAGGCGCTTGCGCTGGCCGAGCGCATCGGCGACGTCCCGGGGCAGATCGAATTGCAGTCGGCGCTCGCCCAGCTCGCCTACTACCGGGCCGACTGGGCCGAGATGGAACGCGCCACGGATGCCGGCGCGCAGCTGGCAGAACGAGAGGGCCTGGTGGGCAAACTCTGCCTCGCCAACGCCCTGCGCGGGCGCCTGCGCTGGCGCGACGGGGACTGGGAGGCGTCCGCCGGGCTGCTCGCCGCCGCCGCCGAGACCGCCGAACAGATGGGCTGGTCGGAGGTCGCACTCAGTGCTCTGGCCGGGCGTGCCCAGACCCTCCGGGACATGGGTGACCTCGGCGGGGCCGAGCTGGCCCTCACCGCCGCCCTCGCCGTCTGCGAGCGGGCGGGGCTCGCCCCGCAGTCGATCCAGATCTACTCCTCGATGGCGCTACTGCGCACGCTCGCCGAGGAACCCGAGGGTGCGGCGGAGGCCGCGAGGTGCGCACGCGAGATAGCGGCACGCGTGCACGAGCCCGCCGGGCGCGCAGCAGCGCTCGAGGCGAGCGCGATCGTGGGCGAGCTGCCAGGCGCGATCGATGAGCTGCGGGCCGCCCGTGCGGGATGGGAGGAGCTCGGAAGGCCGCTGGACGCTGCGCGTTGTGAACTGCTGCTCGGGCGACGCCTGATGGACGGCGCAAGCGAGCAGGGCCGCGCGACCCTGAGCCGGGCCGCAGAGCTCTACCGGCAGCTCGGCGTCCCGCACCTCGTCGCGAAGGCAAAGGAGCTCGCGGACGCGGGGGGTTAGTCGGGCCGGCGGGAGAACGCCGTCTTTGGCGCGTGCGTCAGAGCTCCAGGACGAACGCCACCCCGCGCGCCGGCCGCCACGATCGGCGTCAGGGGATCCCCGCAGCCGGCTCCGATGCGCTCTGCACGCGCGCGAGCGAGGACGCCGAGCCACGCAGGCCATCGTCGCGCTCGAGCAGGGCGACGCACTCGATGTGGTGGGTCTGCGGAAACATGTCGACGGGGCGAACCTTGCGCAGCACCCAGCCCGCATCGAGCAGTTCCGCCGCGTTGGGAGCGAGCGTGGTGGGGTTGCAGGAGATGTAGACGATGCGCTTGGGCGCAGCGTCGATGATGCGGTGCACGACCTTCTTCGAGAGGCCCGCGCGGGGGGGGTCGACGATCACCAGATCCGGGCGCCCTGCGCGCACGAGAAGCTCGGGGAGCGCCAGACGGGTATCGCCCGCGAAGAAGTGGACGTTGGTGATCTCGTTCCTGCGAGCGGCCGCGATCGCGTCCCCCACCGCGTGCTCGCTCAGCTCGATTCCCCACACCTCACCCGCCCGACGCGCCAGCGTCAGCGCGATCGTGCCGATGCCCGAGTAGAGGTCGTACACGCGCTCCCAGCCCTCCAGCGCCGCGTACTCCTGGGCGACACCGTAGAGCAGCTCCGCCATCTCCGTGTTCGTCTGGAAGAACGCCTCCGAGGAGATCAGCAGATCCAGCTCACCCAGACGCTCCGGCAGCTCCGCCTCGCCCCACACCAGCTCCGTCTCGCCGCCCGCGGTCGTCTCCGCCAGGCTGCGCGAGCGCGTCCACAGCATGCCGCTCAGGCTCTCGCCGAGCGCCCCGCTCAGCGCGGCCGCGAGCTCACCGGCCTCCAGCTCGCCCTCCGTCGTCACGACGCGCACCTGGAGCTTGCCCGTGCGCCTGCCTTCGCGCACGACCAGGTTGCGAAGGCGCACGCGCCCGTCCAGCGCCGGCGCCACGCGCTCGTTGCGCCCAGCGGTCTCGGCGCCGTCCGCACCGCGCTGCGCGCTGCGCTGCCACGCGCCGAGGCCGCGCGCGCGACACCACTCCAGCGCCACGCGCCGCGTGAGGTTGCTGCGCTCGGAGGCCAGCATGCAGTCCTCCATCGGCGTCACCCGGTTCCCGCCCGCCGGCGCGTGAAAGCCGCACACGAGCTCCGCGTCCGGGGAGCAGCCGCCACCGAAGGAGTACTCGAGCTTGTTGCGGTAGCGCCAGCGCTCGCGCGCCGGGACGATCTCCTGAAGCTCGAAGCCGTCGAGGTGCCCGATCCGCCGCAGCGCCTCGTCGACCTGCGCGCGCTTGATCTCCAGCTGGCGCTCGTAGGGGATCACCTGCCAGGCCACGCCGGGATGCTCGGCCACCGGTGCGATCCGCTGTGCGCTCGGCGCGAGCACCTCCAGGGTGCGCGCGTGCGCGTAGCTGCGCTTGCGCTTGTGCACCACCGCGCGCACCCTGTCGCCCGGGATCGCGCCGGCAACGAACACCACGTAGCCGCCGTCGCCGAGCCGAGCGACGCCCTCACCGCCGAACGCCAGCGAGTCGATCGTCAGCTCCAGCTCCTCTCCCCGCTGCGGCCGCGCGGTGGCGGTGTCGCTGCTCATTGCCGTGTGCTCGGCGCCACGAGCAGCTCCAGCAGCGCCTTCTGCGCATGACGACGGTTCTCCGCCTGCTCCCAGATGCGCTCACGCGAGCCGTAGAGCACCTCCGGCGTGATCTCCTCACCGGGGTGCGCCGGCAGGTCGTGCATCGCAAACGCGCCGTCGCCGGCGGCGTCCAGCAGCGCGTCATCCAGCCGGTAGGCAGCGAGCGCGCTGCGCCGCTGCGTGGCAGTGCTCTCGTCGCCCATGCTCACCCAAACATCCGTGTACACCGCACATGCCCCCCGTACAGCCTCGTAGGGGTCGGTGTGCAGCGTCACCTTCCCGCTCGCCTCCGCGGGCAGCTCCAGGTCGTCCTCGAGCGCGTAGCCCTCGGGCGAGGCGAACGCCACGTGCATCCCCGCGAGCGCGCCAAGCACCGCCAGCGAGCGCGCGATGTTGTTGCCGTCGCCGATGTACGCCAGGCGCCGGCCGTCCAACTCGCCGTAGGCCTCGCGCAGGGTCAACAGGTCGGCCAGCGCCTGGCACGGGTGGTGAGCGGCGCTGAGCATGTTCACGATCGGCACCGAGCTGTACTGGGCCAGCTCCCGCAGGATCGCGTCCGCGCCGGTGCGCAGGCCCACGGCGGCGACGTGGCGAGAGAGCACCAGCGCCGTGTCGCGCGGCGCCTCGCCGCGGGAGAGCTGCAGCTCGTCCGAGCGCAGCACCACCGCGTGCCCGCCCAGCTCGTCGATCGCCACCTCGAAGGACACCCGCGTGCGCGTCGAGGGCTTCTCGAAGATCAGAGCGACGCTGCTGCCTGCGAGCGAGCGCGAGGACAGCGGTGCGGCCTTCAGCTCGAGCGCGCGCTCCAGCAGCGCGTCCAGCTCGGGCGCGCTCAGCTCTGCTCCTGTGAGGAAATGACGGGTGCTCATGGAAGCGGCCAGTGTAGGCGCTGCCGCGAGCGGCCACCGGCGACCGCCCGCGCCGCGGTATGCAATTCTCCCGCTGGATGAACCTGTTCAGGAGGGACTGCAGCAGATGAAGCGCGGAGCCGGCGCGCTGCTGACCGGTTGCACGCTGGCGCTTCTCGCCGGCTGTGGCTCGTCGGCGAGCTCGACCGCCGCGCGCACGACCACCGCGCACGCCAAGAGCAGCACCGCTGCCAAGATCACGGTCGACACCACTCCCAAGTTCGCCTCGCCCTCCCCCGCCGCGCCCGTCCGGAACGGAACCGTGCAGATCGCCTATCGCAACATCGCGATCGACCCGGACACGGTACGCGTCAAGGCGGGCTCAACGATCAGATGGACCAACTACGACTCCGCGCAGGCGAACGTGGTCAGCGTCGGCGCCGGCCCCCAGCGGATCGCATCCAAGAACTTCGGCGAGGGCAAGAGCTTCGAGGTGAAGCTCGAAAGGCCGGGCGTCATCCACTACGAGTGCACGCTGTACCCCGACACCATGAACGGCACGATCGAAGTGCTCGGGTAGGGACGCTGTTGGGAGGACCGCCCGCCCGGCTGAGAGCTCGTGCTCGGATCGAAGTGCTCAGCTGACGCGCGCCGCGCCCTCGCCGAAGTCGGCCAGGCCCAGCTCGGGCGTCGAGGGCGTCGCATATGTGCGGCGGGGGATCCGCCCCGCCCCGCGCGCCAGCAGGCCTCCTTCGACCGCCGCGCGCATCGCCCTCGCCATCGCCACCGGGTCCTGTGCGCGAGCGATCGCCGACGCCGCCATCACCGCGTCGCAGCCGAGCTCCATCGCAAGCGCGGCGTCCGATGCCGTGCCGATGCCCGCGTCCAGCACCACCGGCACGTCCACCGCCTCGCGGATCAGCGCGATGTTGTACGGGTTGCGAATGCCCATGCCGCTGCCGATCGGCGCACCGAGCGGCATCACCGCCGCGCAGCCGATGTCCACCAGCCTGCGCGCCAGCACCGGGTCATCCGTCGTGTACGGGAGCACAACGAAGCCCTCGTCCACCAGCTCCTCCGCCGCGCGCAACAGCTCCGGCGCGTCCGGCAGCAGCGTTTCCTCGTCGCCGATCACCTCCAGCTTGATCCAGTCCGTCGCGAACGCCTCGCGCGAGAGCTTCGCGGTCAGCACCGCGTCGCGCGCGGTGTGGCAGCCCGCGGTGTTCGGGAGCAGCTGCACCACCGCCCTGTCGAGCACCTCGATCAGCGGGCTCGGCCCCGAGGTCTCGACCCGGCGCAGCGCGACGGTCACG
>JBOGXX010000255.1:0-2161 GCA_050696475.1 Solirubrobacteraceae bacterium
CCCTACCAGTACGTCAACGAGGCCAACCCGCTCGCCCACTACAACGGCACCGCGCTCGAGATCCTCGACGAGCTCGACGACGTCGCGGCGTTCGTCGCCGGCCTCGGCACCGGCGGCACGCTGATGGGAAACGGGCGACGTCTGAAGGAGGAGCTCGGCGACGCCGTCAAGATCGTGGCGGCCGAGCCGATGCAGGGCGAGCCGGTGCAGGGACTGCGCTCGCTCGACGACGGCTTCATCCCGCCGATCATCGACATCGCGCTGCTCGACCGCAAGATCTTCGTGACCAACCGGGACGCGATCGTCTGGACGCGCAGGCTGCTCGACGAGGAGGGCGTGTTCGCGGGGGTCTCGAGCGGTGCGATAGCGAGCATCGCCGTGCGGATCGCCGGCGAGCTCGACGAGGGCAACGTCGTGTTCGTGGTCGCCGACGACGGCTGGAAGTACCTCTCAAGCGGGATCTACACCCTGCCGGTCGAGGAGATCGAGAACCTCGAGTCGACCGTCTGGTGGTAGCCGTCCCCGTCGGCTTGCGCTAGGGACGCCGCACATGGACATCTCCACCGAGCTGCTCGACGAGATCGTCGCTCACGCGCTCGAGGATCCGCGCGAGGAGGTGTGCGGTGTCGTTGCCGTGGCCTCCGACGCCGAGGGGCTCTCGCCACGGGCGGGCGCCTCGCGGGCGGTGCGCGTCCATCGTGCCGTGAACGTTCACGCCAGCCCGCTGAAGTTCGAGATCGCCCCGCAGGAGCTGCTGGCGCTGTACAGCGCGATCGAGGCGGACGGACAGGCGCTCGGCGCGATCTACCACTCGCATGTGCGCAGCCCCCCCTATCCCTCGCAGACGGACGTCAACTTCGCTGCCAACTGGCCGGGTGTCGAGTGGATCATCGTCGGCCTCACCGGCGGCGAGGAGCCGCAGGTCCGCTCGTACCTGATCGAGCATGGTGAGGTCCGGGAGGTCCAGCTGAGCTGACGTGATGCAGCCGGCCGATCCGATCGTCTGTCCGACCTGCGGGCGGGCGCACCCACCCAGCGAGCGCTTCTGCGCGAGCTGCAGGATGCCGCTGGTGTTCGCGACGGGCGTCGAGCAGCGGCCCAGCGAGCGCCGGCGCCGGGCGCGCAAGATCAAGCCGCAGTACGCGGAGGGCCCGCTCGTGCGGATCGCCCGGGTCGCGAGTCAGCCCGAGGCCGAGCTGATCGCCGGGTTGCTGCTGGAGGAGGGCATCCCGTGCCTGGTGAGCAACGCGATCGGCGGGTACTCCGCGGTGATCGGCGAGCACGACGTGCTCGTGGCCGAGTCGGGCGCGGAGGTGGCTCGCGAAGCGCTGAAGTGGGAGCGGCCGGAGGTCTAGCGCCTAGACGAGCGCCGGCTGACCGACTTCGTTGGTGATCGAGCGGATCTCCTCGGAGGCGCGCTCGAACTCGGCGTCGGAGAGCACCGGCGTCCCCTCGAAGGGCAGTTCGCGGGCGAGCTCGATCCAGGCGTTCGGTCCCGTGTAATCGTCCTTGACCTTCACCGTCACCGGGCGCGGGATGCGGTAGGTGCGCAGCAGCAGCACGTGCAGCGGTTGGCGTCCGCGCCAACCGAGGCGCTTTTCAGCGTAGTCAGGCGTCCATACGTAGAACGGCGATAGCGCGTCCACGCATCGTGGGTCGACGATCGTGAAGTGGTCGGTGACTTCTGCCCACGCGCGGATGCGCACGCGATCGGGCTGCTGCAGCGGGGCGCCCGAGACGAAGGTGTGCAGCGGCGGCTCGCCTTCGCTCCAGACGCCCTCCTCTAGGGCGCGGCGGAGCTCCGGCTGGTGGGACTCGCGTACGAGATCCCCCGGCTGGTGATCGAAGGTGGGGTAGAGGAAGAAGCGCTCGTGAGCGAGCTTGAACGGCTTGCCGCCCGGAGGCAGCACGCCCTTGCGGAGGGTCAGAAGCTGCTCGCCTTCCGCCAGCGCGCGGACGGTGACAGCCCATTCTTTGAAAGCAATTGGCATCGGAAAGAGGGAACGAGGTGAAGCGGGGCACGTCAACTGAAACACGCATGTCGCCCGAGAGGGAAACTCTGCGCGGTCGGTTAAAGATACGAAACCTGAGCGAAAATCCCAAATCACCTGCAAATCGCCGGTTTTTTTGGCCGTCTGGCCAATGCGGGTCGGCTCTGATC
>JBOGXX010000256.1:0-3374 GCA_050696475.1 Solirubrobacteraceae bacterium
CCACCATGTAGAACGCCTGCTCGGGAAGCGAGTCGAACTCCCCCGACAGCACCCGCTCGAAGCTGCTGATCGTCTCCTCGAGCTTGACGTACTTGCCGGGGACCCCGGTGAACTGCTCGGCGACGAAGAACGGCTGCGAGAGGAAGCGCTCGATACGACGTGCCCGCTGCACGGTGAGCTTGTCCTCGTCGGAGAGCTCGTCGATGCCCAGGATCGCGATGATGTCCTGAAGCTCCTTGTAGCGCTGCAGCACTTCCTTGACGCGGTTGGCGACGCGGAAGTGATCCTCGCCGAGGATATCCGCCTTGAGGATGGTCGAGGTCGAGTCGAGCGGGTCCACCGCCGGGTAGATGCCTTTTTCGGAGATCGCGCGCGACAGCGCCGTCGTGGCGTTGAGGTGCGCGAACACCGATGCCGGAGCCGGGTCGGTGTAGTCGTCGGCCGGCACGTAGATCGCTTGGATCGAGGTCACCGAACCGCGCTTGGTCGAGGTGATTCGCTCCTGCAGCTGGCCCATCTCGGTCTCCAGCGTCGGCTGGTAGCCCACCTGCGAGGGCATCCGTCCCAGCAGCGCCGAAACCTCGGAGCCCGCCTGGACGAAGCGGAAGATGTTGTCGATGAACAACAGCACGTCCTGGCCCTGGTCGCGGAAGTATTCCGCCATCGTCAGGCCCGACAGAGCGACGCGCATGCGCGCTCCGGGGGGCTCGTTCATCTGGCCGAACACGAGCATCGTCTTGTCGAGAACACCCGACTCCTTCATCTCCAGCCAAAGGTCGTTGCCCTCTCGCGAGCGCTCGCCGACGCCGCAGAACGCCGACAGGCCGCCGTGCTCCTTGGCGAGGTTGTGAATCAGCTCCTGGATCAGCACGGTCTTGCCGACGCCCGCGCCGCCGAACAGGCCGACCTTGCCGCCCTTGGCGTAGGGGGCGAGCAGGTCGATGACCTTGATCCCCGTCTCGAACATTTCGGTCGTGGGCGTCAGGTCCTCCGCGCGCGGAGCCTCCTGATGAATGCCGCGACGCTCCATGTCCGCGGGCAGATCCTCGCCGAGGTCGATCGGATGGCCGAGCAGGTTGAAGATGCGCCCGAGCGTGGCCTCGCCCACGGGGACGGTGATCGGTGCGCCGGTGTCGAGCACCTCCATGCCCCGCGCCAGGCCGTCGGTCGTGTCCATCGCCACCGCACGCACGCGGTCGTCGCCGAGATGCTGCTGGACCTCGCACACGAGCAGCTCCTCCTCGGCGCCGGGGCTGACGCCGGGGGCCTCCTCCTCGCGGTTGACCGCGGTGCGCACGATCGTGATCGCGTGGTTGATCTCCGGTAGTCGATCCGCGAAGACGGCCTCGATCACGACGCCCTGGATCTCCTCGATCCGACCTACGTTGCGCTGAGCGGGGTCATGATTCCCCTCGGCGCCTGCGGTGGCGGCGGGTGTGGTTGTGGGCTCTGTGGCGATGCTGGCCTCCATTGGTCTCTGTCTCTCCTGTCTATCCGTTCAGGTTCTATTTGATGATGGCAGCGCTGCTCGACGCGCGCAGGCCTAGCTGAGGCCCTCGGCGCCGGCGACTACCTCCATGATCTCCTGGGTGATCTCAGCCTGGCGCGCACGGTTCATCTGCAGCGTGTAATCGGTGATGATTTCGCCGGCGTTCTCGGATGCGCTGCGCATTGCGGTCATCTGCGCCCCGAAGAACCCCGCGGCGGACTCCACCAGCGCCCGGTAGATCGAGATCTCGACGTAGTCCGGCACCAGCCGCCGGAGGATCTTCTCCGGGTCCGGCTCGTAGTCAACAGGGGTCCGCATCGTGCTCGCCGAGTCACCTTCGCCGTCCAGGTGCGCCTCCGCGAGCGCCTGGCCGGAGAGCGGCAAGAGCGTCTGGCGGGTGACCGTCTGCGTGAGCGGTGAGACGTAGGAGTTGTAGAGCATCTCCACGCGATCGAGGCGATCGTCGAGGTATGCCTGGATCACGTCGTCGGCGATCGTGCGCGCATCGGCGTATGCCGGGCGGTCGGCGAAGCCGGTGTAGGCGCCCAGAAGCTCGTGCCCGCGGAAGGAGATCGAGGACACCCCGCGCCGTCCGGTCGCATACCAATTGCTGCGAAGCCCCTGCTCGGACATCTCGGCGGACAGTCGGACACCGGCGCGAATCACCTGAGAGTTGAAGCCGCCCGCGAGCCCGCGGTCGCCGGTCACCAGCAGCAGCCCGACGGCGGACTCGGACTCGTGCTCGCGCAGGAGAGGCACGCGCGCCGTCTCCGCGCCGGCGGCCTGCGCCGCCTGGCGGGTCATCCGGGCGAGGGCATCGGCATAGGGACGCAGCGCCTCGATGCGCTGCTCAGCGCGCCGCAGGCGGGCCGCCGCGACCATCTCCATGGCGCGCGTGATCTTCTGGATGTTCCTGACCGACGCGATCTTGTTCTTGACGTCGCGCTGAGAAGCCATAGGTTCCCGCAGCCGGCGCTAGGCCGGCTGCGCCTCCTTCTCGCGCTCGTCCTCGGCCTGCTTCTCGCGCGAGCCACTGCTCGGGGCGGCGTCGTCCTCGAGCGCCTGGCCCTCCTCATCGAGGTCGTAGCCGTAGTCCGCGGCGAACGTGTCGAGGATCCCGCGGAGCTTGCCCTGCACGTCATCCGACCACTCGCCAGCGCGGATCTGCTCGCGCAGCTCGCCGTGCTGGGAGTGCATGCGTTCGGTCGCCTCCAGCAGGAACTCGGGAACGCGATCGACGTTCAGCCGGTCGAGGTAGCCGTTGGTGGCAGCGAAGATCTGTACCGTCTGATCCTCGACGGGAAGCGGCGCACGCTCGTGCTGGTTGAGCGTCGCCACGAGGCGCTCGCCGCGGGCCAGCGTGCGCTGGGTGTCGGCGTCCAGGTCCGAGCCGAACTGCGCGAACGCCTCCACGTCGCGGTACTGGGAGAGCTCGAGCTTGATCCGTCCGGCCACTTTCTTCATCGGTCCGATCTGTGCGTTGCCGCCCACGCGCGAGACCGAGATGCCGACGTTGATCGCCGGGCGCACACCCGAGTTGAACAGTTTCGACTCGAGGAAGATCTGCCCGTCGGTGATCGAGATCACGTTCGTGGGGATGTATGCGGAAACGTCGCCGGCCTGCGTCTCGATCACCGGAAGCGCCGTGAGCGAGCCGCCGCCGAGGTCGTCGTTGAGCTTGACCGCGCGCTCGAGCAGGCGCGAGTGCAGGTAGAAGACGTCGCCCGGATAGGCCTCGCGTCCCGGCGGCTGGCGCGTCAGCAGCGCTATCTCGCGATGCGTCGCCGCGTGTTTGCTCAGGTCGTCGATCACCACCAGCGCGTGCTGGCCGCGATCGCGAAAATATTCGCCCATCGCCATTGCCGCGAACGGCGCGATCCATTGC
>JBOGXX010000257.1:0-3159 GCA_050696475.1 Solirubrobacteraceae bacterium
CGTTCCCGCTGGACTCTCAATAAGAGACCGGCTAGCTGCCGGTCGCCGTGTAGCGCCGTCGGCGTGCTCCTGCTCGCCCTGATCGCCTGGCCGCTCCTCGAGGTGTTCGTGTTCGTCGAGGTGGGCCTGGCGATCGGGTGGCTGGGGGCGGTCGTGCTGCTGCTGGGGGTCTCGCTGCTCGGCACGCAGTTGCTGCGGGTCCAGGGGCGCGCCGCGGTCGAGCGCGTGTCCGCGGCGGTGACGGAACGGCGCACGCCCGGCCGCGCCGGTCTGGAGGGTGTGCTCGGTTTCCTCGGCGGGGTGCTGCTGGTGCTTCCCGGATTCATCACGGACGCGCTTGGCGCGCTGCTGCTGTTGCCGCCCAGCCGCCGGCTTGTCGGGCGCTGGATATCCCGGCGCTATGTCGAGCGGATGATGGGCTTCGCCGCGACAGCCGCCCGCTTCACACCGGGCGCGCGCGGAGCCGCGCGCCCGGCGGACGTAGACTCGACGGCGATCGAGGAGGACCAGGACCTGCTCGGCCGCTGAGCGCCTAGCCGCGGGCGAACTGGCCGTGGAAGCCGAAGGGGATGTGATGGGGGACCTGCGCCCGCGCCAGTTCGCTGAGGTCGCGGGCGTCGAGCACGAGCAGGAAGGAGGTCTCGCTGCGGGCATCTAGCACCACCGACAGCAGCACGCCGTCGTCCTCGCACTCGGCCTGCGGGCGGGCAACGAACACTGGCTCTCCCGGGTAGCAGCCGTCCTCGCGGAAGGCCTGCATGGAGCCATCGCCGACATCGACCTTCACGATCTTCTCAAACCACCCGCTGGGGCCGAGGTCGTTGCCCCACGCGTAGCGATAGGGGCGCCCGTTGCAGCGTCCGTAGTTGATCCGGGGCAGCTCGATGCCATGCTCGCCGATCCGCTCGCGCACGACCGAGCGGTCCCCAACGCCCAGGCGAAAGCGCGTCAGCTGCGACTGGGGGAGCGCACAGCCGCCGCGCAGGCGCTCCAGGTACAGGTTCTCGACGATGCCGGCGTCCGGGACCGTGCACACATCCACGATCACCTGATCGCCCTCGTCGTAGGCGTTGACGTGGTGAAAGCCGAAGCACGCGTCCGTCCGCAAGCCCGCCGTCACGGCGCCCGTGGCGCGATCCACGAGCGTGAAGCGCGTGCCCCGCTCGGGCTTCCAGCGGTAGTTCTCGATGTACGGCCGTCCGGAGAGGGCGAGCGCAAGCGGGTTCACCACGAACGGGAACTCGGTCAGCACGAACCAGCGCTCGGTCAGCCCGAAGGAGTGCATGTAGGCAGGCTCTGAGACCGGCACCGACGCGAGCACCCGGGGTCTGGACGGTCCTGCGCCGCCGGAGGCCGCCGGGACCTCGAAGAAGCGGTAGCTGCTGCGCGGCCCCAGCTTGGCGGCGTAGTTGAGCAGCGAGCCGCTCGCACGGTCCACGTGCGGATGGGCGGTGCTCAGCTGGCCGGGCGCCTGGAACGGGCGCACGCCGGCGGCGTGCAGCGTGTGCGGGTCGAACTCCACCGGCAGCGGCGTCTCGGTCATTGCCAGGAAGCGCTCGCCCAGGCGCGCGACGTTGACGTTCGCATTGTCCGTGAAAGCGTCGCCGGGGGAGAACAGCGTCTGCACACGCTTGAACAGCGAGCGGCACGGGTCGGTGGCGAACTCGCCGTAGACCAGTCGGCCCTGCTCGCGCGCGGCGCGGTACGCGCGGCTCTCCAAAAAGCGGCTGCCGTAGGATGCGCGGCCGTCGGCGATCGTGAAGCGGTGCAGCATCGCCAGGCCGTCGAACCAGTGGCTCACAGGCTGTCCTGACAGCTCGAACTTCGCCGGACCCGTGCGCAGCAGCGAGCCCTGCAGCCATCTCGGCAGCTCTCCCTGCAGCGCCAGCTCGGCGATGATCGTCTCATCTTCGAGCGTCGTAAAGCCGACGGTCGGCGCCGCCGTCGCAGTGGTCATCGCGGCCATAATAGTACCTCCAGTATGGTTCGATACGAACGGTGCGAAGCGTAAGCTACGCTGGCGCGCATGTCAACTCCGCGGCTCACAGAGACCTCCTACATCGTCCTGGGGATGCTGGAGCGGCTGCAGCCGGCCACCCCGTATGACCTCAAGCGCCTGGCGCAGATGAGCACGATCAACTTCTGGTCGGTGCCGCACACGCAGCTGTACACCGAGTGCGCGCGACTGGCCCGCGCGGGTCTGCTCTGCGAGCACCGCGAGCAGACGGGCAGGCGCCGGCGCATATACAACCTGACCGAGGACGGCGCGCGGGCGCTCGAGCAATGGCGCTCGCAGCCGACGGAGGCCCTGGAGGAGGTCCGTGACGAGGGGCTGTTGAAGCTGTTCTTCGGCGCCGATCCAGCGGCACTGGCCGTCGCCCAGCTGGATGCGCACCGCCGCCAGCTCCTGTCCTACGAACACCTGCACGAGGGCGCCGGCGAGATGCCCCATGGGATGCGCCTCGCGCTGGAGGCGGGGATCGGCCACGAGCGTGAGTTCATCCGCTTCTGGTCAGAGCTCAGCGAAACAGGTCCTCCTGCAGGGGACGCAGCAGCGCAGCCGCTCCAGGACCGTCATCGGCGGTGACAAACCGCTCGAGGCCGTCGATGATCACCACCGGCTCGCGTGAGTCCTTCGCGCGTGCGAGGTCAGCGGCGCCCGCGGCCGCGTCGGCGACCGCAAGCCACGTCGCCCTCAGCTCGATGCCGCTCGCGTCGGTCCGCCCGCGCCAGTCATCCAGCGGCTGCATGCCGGCCAGCCCGATCGCCACATCCACCTGGCCGTTGCGCCACGCGCGCCCGAAGCTGTCGGTGATCAGGACCGCCGGACCGGGCGTGCAGGGGGCGCCGTCCCCGGCCAGCTCGCGCAGCCGTGCGCGGATGCGCCTGGCCGACGCGTCGGGGTCGCGCGGCAACAGGATCAGCGTCTCGGGATCGCCCTCAGCGGCGGCGTTGGAGGCGTCCACGCCGGCGTTCGCGCACACGAAGCCGTGGCGCGTGCGGCTGATCAGCACGCCCCGCGCCGATCGCAGCACCTCCGCGGACTCCTCCAGCGCGACCTGGATCGCGCGCGGATCGCGGCCCCTGGCCAAGCCGCCGTCCTGGGCGGCGAGCTCGAGGGCGCGCTCGCCGGCGGTCACGTCCCGCAGACGCACGAGC
>JBOGXX010000258.1:0-3154 GCA_050696475.1 Solirubrobacteraceae bacterium
GCGGCCACCATCCCAAACGCCTCCGGAAACGTGCTCGGCACGACCACTGCCTCACACGCAGGGAGCAGCTCGGCCAGCTCGTCGTGATCGAGGCGCCCGACGAACACGACCTGCTCGTGCAGAGCGACAGCGCCCGCCAAATAGCGCTCGCGCTCAGCCCCGTCGAGCTCGTCGAGAAACGCGATCAGGTGGCGCAGCGGTCGCGACGGAGAGCTCTCCCCCTCGAGCGCGCGGCCGGCGACGGCCATCTCCCGAGCCGCTGCCAGATCGCCGCGCCCCAGCGCCGCACACAGCCCTTCGAGTCCGTCGCGGTAGGCACCGAAGCCGACGACCACCAGCCGTGCGCGCGGTACGCGCGCGAGCACCAGCGGCCACGCTGCAAGGAGCAGATCGACGCCCTTGCTGACGATCAGCTTGCCTACGAACGCGACCAGCAGGTCCCTGTCGGGGTCAAGCCGCGCCAGCGCCTGCGCGGCGGCTCGGGCGTCGCGCGCGAAGGCGCTGCGCGCCGCCCCCTGCTCCAGCGCGCTCTGGGCTGAGGCGCCGTGCGTTTGGGTTGCCTCGCCTTCGAGAGCCTCCGAGGAGGCGGCCGCGCGCAGGCGCCAGGCGAGCGCCCGCAGGCCGGCTGCGCCGGCGCGCCGCTCCCGTGGGAGAAAGCGCTCGACGTCCACGCCGGGCGGCCCGAGCCGGGTGCGCTTTGGCAACTGCGGGTCGCCGATCGCGGCCCACAGGCTGCTCGCCGTGTGGCGTGAGCCGACGAGCACGGCGCTGGCGCCGGCGAGCCCCTCCCGCGCCAACGCGAGGAAGCGCTCCGGCTGCGCCTTGACGGTGTACTCGAGCGCGCTGCCGTGTACCTTCACGGCGTAGCTGACCCGTCCCTGCAGGCCGCGCGCGAGGATCACGGGCCCCATGACCAGGTGGTTGGCGAGGGCCGCATGCGGGTGAACCCGTTCGCGCAGCTCGATGACCGCGGCGACGTTGGCGGCGATGTAGTCGGCGACCTCGAGCTCACTGCACTGCGCGAACGTGCGCGCCTGAAGGGCCTCGTAGCGGTCGGCCACGTACACGGGCAGCAGCTCGCCGATGTCGGGGCGATAGACCGTGCAACGGCCCGGTTGCCTCGCGCGACCGTCGTCGTCGCCGCTGGAGCGGTCGAGCTCGCGGATCTGAAGCGTGCCGGCGTCCCAGTCGCCGACCGCATCGACGAATCGGTGCTCCTCGGCGTGACGGTCCTGGCTGAGCAGATGAACCTCGTGGCCGAGCCCGACGAGCGCAGCCGCAAGGCGGGCGTTATAGACGTTGGAGCCCGTCCCGTCGAGCAGGTATCCGTGGAAGATCAGCACGCGCACAGGTGGCGCAGCCTATCCACGGGATCGCTCCCCCACCGGCTCAGGTAAAGTTGCGCGGATGAGCGCCAAGCAACGCTACCGCCTACGCAACCCCTCGACCGGACGCGAAGTCGTGATCCCCGCTGAGCCGGAGGAGATCTACCTCGATCGCGATACCGGCGAGCGGCTCGAGGTCGTCGGCAAGGTTCTGCCGCTGGCTCCGTCGACGTCGACACTGCCCTGGTCGATCGAGAACCTGAGGTTCTGCCCGTGGTGCGAGCAGCACTCCCAGAAGGACCTCAACGACTGTCCGACGTGCGGCAGGCGCATGGGCCCGTTGTGAGAGCGCGGCTGGCGCTGGCCCTGTGCGCGGTGGTGCTTTGCGGGCTGGGTGTGAGCGCCTGCGGCGGAACTAGCGTCTCGGACGCCGTTCCCGCGAGCACGCCGGAAATCACGCCGCCGACGGACACGAGCGCTGAAGCGGCGGCCTCACAGAAGACCTCCACGACGTCGACCAAGACGACGAACACGAGCAAAACCGCCGAATCGGGCTCCCAGACGGGAGCCGAAGCTGCGACCGGCGAAAGCACTGAAACGCCCACCACCGATACGGAAACCCCCAGCGAAGCGGGCCCCACCGGAGGCGCCACCGCCGAACAGCAGGAAAAGGCCGCAAGCGAAACCGCCGCGGGCGGCGAAGCAACCAAGGAAGCAAGCCCCACGGGCGGCGCAACAGCGCCGTAGGAGGCCGCCTCTCGCGCCGCCCAAAGGCGGCTGCCCGCTACGGGGTCGAGATGAGGGTGGCGCTGTAGGTCAGGCGTGCGGTCTGGTAGAGGCAGTAGTACTGGACCAGGCTCGAGAGCCCGCTCTGGACCGTCTGCGAGCTGGTGCTGGTGCAGCCGCTCTTCGGCCTGCTTGCACGCCATGAGGTCGTGTTGGCGAAGCCCAGCGCCAGGGCGGGCGCCCAAGAGGGGACCGTCAGCGCGACCACGTAGCCCTTCTTGACGGGGATCGTGGTTTCCAGCGGGAACTGCGCCGTTTTGCCGAAGTAGGGCTGGAGTTTGACCATTGGGCTCTGCGCCACGAGCTTGTATGTGAGATTGGGCTTGCGCTGCGGCGCCAGGACGGCGATCCCCGCTTCCGAGGGACCGCCCTCGTTGGCGTTGAAGAACTTGACCTGCGTCGCGTTGGGGTTGCCCAACGAGATCGTCCATGCCACTACCGTGCCTGCTTTGGGTGCGCTCTCGAGGTTGCGCTCCGATCCCACCTTCACCTGAAAGCCGGTCGTGCGGCTGACCGCCAGGCAGGGGCTGCCGGGACAGCTGGGAACGGTCGCAGGCGTGGTGGCGCCGATCACGCCGACTTCCGTGATCGTGGCGGGGGCGACGGCGGGCAGGATCAGGGCGAGCGCTGCGACGCTCGCGACAACGGCTATGGATAGGCGTCTCATATCTGCCATTCAACACACCGGCGGGCTAGATGTAGCGGTTGATCATTCGTTAGCCGCCGGAGAGTTCCTGCGCTGCCGCCGCGATCTCGTCCACGTCGCCCTCGCTGGGAACCCACGGCAGTCGCAGCGGATCGCCCTCATAGCGCGGAATCACGTGCACATGGAAGTGGAACACGGTCTGCCACGCCGCCCGTCCGCACGAGTTCAGCAGGTTGACGCCGTCGGCGTCCAGCCGCTCCTTGGCCCGTCTCGCCAGCCGCCGGCTGGCAAGCGCGACCGCAGCCAGGTCCTCCGCCCCGACGCTCAGCAGGTCGGTGTGGTGCGCCCGCGGAATCACCAACGCGTGCCCTCGCGTGGCCGGCGCGATGTCCATGAA
>JBOGXX010000259.1:0-4727 GCA_050696475.1 Solirubrobacteraceae bacterium
GCGCGGCCGTGACCATCGTGACGAACATCAGCGCGACGATCCGAAGCGTGAACTCGGTGCCGTAATACTTGCGGTAGATCGCGATGATCGGCAGCACCAGCAGGTCGGCGAAGATAAACGCCATCACGCCGGCGAATGAGATCCCGCCCGACCAAAGCACGGCGGCGAGCGGCACGTTGCCGACCGAGCAGACGAAGCTCAGCATGGCGATCACCGGGCCGATGAGCGCGCCCCACACGACTTGCACGAGCGCCGGCGAACCCTTGAGGAAAAGCCCGTTGAAGAAACCGTCCCCGAGCTGTGCGATGAACCCGGCGAGCAGGAACCCAACCGTTATCTCCTTGTAGAGCATCTGCCAGTCCCCACGGAAGTTGTGCGCCACGTCCGACCATGACGAGACCGAGGTCAGGCGTTCCCGCCAGGTCATCTGCTCTCCGGCCATGTGGTGCTGATGCCCGGTGTCGGCCGCCTGTGCGTGCTCGCGGGCCTGCTGCTCAAGCCGCGGGGAGACGAACGCCCGCAACAGCAGGGCCATCAGAACTATCATCACGAGCCCGCCGACGTACTCGGCGAGCGTGAACTGCCAGCCGATCAGCACCCACAGCACCGGGCCGAGCTCCCAAACGAGGTTCGTGGAGGCGAACTGGAAAGCCAGGGCTGAGGAGGCCGAGGCGCCCTTCTGGAAAAGGCTCTTGGCGATCGCGATGGCCGCATAGGAGCACGATGAGGAAGCCGCACCCAAGCCAGTCGCCTTCGCCACAGGCCCCGCGCCGTCGCCCGAGAGTGCACGCTCGATCCGCTCGCGTGGCACCCACGCTTGCACGATGGCTGAGATGGCGAAGCCGAGCACGAGTGCCCACCACACCTCCCACGCCATCAGGAAAGCGTCCTTGAAGCCGTCGCCGATCGTCGTCAACACGTCCATACGATGACTATACCCTTCCCCGGTATTGGTATACTGATCGGCATGGCTACGGCAACGCGATCACCCGCAGGCAAGGGCTACGAAGCGACCAAGGATCAACTGCTCGACCGGCTGGCACGCATCAAGGGCCAGGTCGGCGGTATCGAGCGGATGGTCGAGGACGACCGTTACTGCATCGACGTTCTCACGCAGATAGGCGCCGTCCAGGCCGCGCTCGACAAGGTTGCGCTCGGGCTGCTCGACGGGCACGCCC
The DNA here is from genome assembly GCA_050696475.1 of Solirubrobacteraceae bacterium. Lineage (GTDB taxonomy): Bacteria > Actinomycetota > Thermoleophilia > Solirubrobacterales > Solirubrobacteraceae > Palsa-744. The sequence continues at coordinate 1,179 of JBOGXX010000259.1, forward strand.
GCACATGCGTCGTCGGCGCCGAGGCCGAGCTACAAGACGAGCGCACCGTCGAGCTGATGGCCGCCGTCGGTCGGCTCATGCGCCGCGGTTAACCGCTTACGGGCGCCGCGCGGTCCCGAGGATCATCGGGTCGGGCGGGAACAGCGGAACCGGGCTGAACGGGAACCGCTCGCAAGTCTCGATGTGAAAGCCGGCACTTTCAATAGTGGTGGTCGTGTCGCGTGCCAGATGGCAGCCACCGGCTACGCGAGGCCAGAATGTCGCATCCGCAGCTCGTTGAAAGCGTGCCTCCCACCTGTGGCTGCTGACGACGTGCTCGTAGAAGCGCAGCTCGCCGCCAGGGCGGATCACACGGAACAGCTCGGCAAGGGCCTGTTGCGGATCGGGAATGGTGCAGAGCACCAAGGCGGCGACGCCCGCGTCAAAGCTCTCATCCTCGCCTGGGAGCTGCCCGCCGACGCCGTCGAGGACCGTCACGGCGGCCGGCGCCTGCACGGCTGCGGCCTGCGCAAGCTCACGTAGGTAGCGCTCGGGCTCGACCGCCACGACCTCGCTGACCGTGCTCGGATAGCAGGGGAAGTTCGCGCCCGTGCCGGCGCCGACCTCGATCACCCGGCCCGTCAGCCCGGCGAGCATACGCTGACGATGCTCGGTCGCACCGCGACGCTCCCCAATCGGCGCCCACCGCTCATACACGCGGGCAAAGATCGGGTGCCGAACACGCTCGCTGGGCGGCGTCGCGGTGCCCGCCTGCTCAGACATGAGCCGACACCTTCTCCTCGACTCCGGCGTTTTGCGTGCTCTGCTCGGCTTCGGTGGGTTGTGGCCGGGCGCTCATTGGCATACAGGTGGCATGGTTTGCGATGCGCGCCAGTCGCGCGGCTCGCCGGCCGGGCAGCCGCGTCAGCGCCCAGGCAATTCCTCCCATTGCGAACATGCCCAGCGGGCACGCCAGTGTCCAGATCAGTGACGACGACATCATGGCGGTGGTCTCCTTCGGCTCGATCTACGACGTGAGTGTAGTAACGACTACAGGAGCGTAGTAGATTGTGGGGAGCCTGTCAAGGATTCCCCGAGGTCTTGGGTGAACGCTCGATCGAGCGACGGGAACCGCGCGGCGAGTGGCAGCGCCAGCAGCGAGACGGCTGCCAAGGCTCCAAATGCTGCCGGCGGGTCGTGGATGAGCGCCTGCACGATCAGCGCGACGATCAGCGCACCAAAGTTGCCGGCCATCCAGATGATCGCCCCTGCGGTGCCAGCGGCGGTGCCGGCCAGGCGCTCGGCCGTGATAAGCACGACCGGCAGTGCCGGCAAGAGGAGGAAGCCCATCACGGCGATCGCGGCGGCACGGACACCCAGCAGGGGCACCGCTCCCAGGGCACCGCAGCCCAGCGCGCCGGCCAGGGCTGCCGTGCGCAGGAAGGACCGCTCGGCGGCGCGGCGTGTGAGGAGTTGGGGCAGCGCCGCGCAGCCGATGATCCCGGCGACGATCATCACGACCAGCAACGCCCCGGCGCCCTGTTCGGAGACGCCGGAGGGATGCAGCAGCGCTTGCAACCAAGTGGCGAGCGCAGCGAAGACGCCAAAGCCGACGAACACCAGTCCACAGAGCGTCCGTATCGCAGGCGCCGCCCATAGCCACCGCGCCGCGCCTCGTCTGATCGCCGCGCTCTCCTCGCCGTTGTAGCCTGGCCTCCGCAGGGCCGCTGCCAGGGCCACTGCCGCCAAGACGACAAGCGTCGCCTCTACGACCAGCAGTCGCTCGATATGGCCGTGAGCGCCGATTGTTGGCCCCAGGATCAAGGCCAGGAGAATGCCGACGAAGCTGCCCGCCGAGCCAATAGCGATGCCCGCGGGGCGCTGGTCGACGGGTAGGTAGTCGCCGGCGAGCTTGCTCATTGCGCTGAGCACCACCGGCTGAGCGGCGGCGGCCACCACCTGTCCTGCCATCGCCCAGGCGAAGCTGTCGCCGCCGAGGCGGATCAGAGCACCGAGCGCCATCAGCGCGCCTCCGCTTGCCAGCGCAGGGCGAAACCAGCGGTCCAACAGCCTCCCCGCTGGAATCGCCAGCACCACATAAAACAGCGGGGATATCTCCGAGAGCCAGCCGACCGCAGACACTGAGACTCCGTAGTGGCGCGCTGCACTGGTGTCGATCGCCGCGTAGGTGAGCCAAAGCACCTGCGTCCCGGCACAGACCAGCGCGTAGGCGCCAATCACCTGCCAGCCGCAATATCGAGATCGGCCAGTGTCCAGGCGGTGTGCTCTGCTCACCCTCGGCGCCCTGCGCAACATGGGCGAGCCGGTCCGCTTGCCTGCCGGACAGCCGTGTCGAGGCCCACGGCCATACCCAGCGGGCAAGCCAGTGCCCATATCAGTGAGGTCATCATGTGACGGTCTCCTTAGTCACTCGAACTACGACTAGGCTGTAGTAATAACTACAGTAACGTAGTAGACGACTAGGGTCGTGTCAAGTCTTCTCTTGCGCGCCACGCGATCCAGCGATAGATGAGGAGTCCGCCCACGGCGAACGGCAGGACACACATCGAGCTGCCCAGGATGTCACTAACGCTCGTGCCGGTTCCTGTCGCTCCAGATACCGCTGAGGCTCCGCCGAAGCCCAGGATCGAGGCGACGAAAATGGCGGCGAACGCGAGCGCTCCAAACACCGAGAGTGCAGCGTCTGTCGCGGTGAGCGCTGCCAGCCTTGGCTCTTGCCCGCTCTCAAGCTGTGCGACGCGCAGGTCAAGCAGCTCTGAGCCGCCGATCGCGGCGGCGACCTCTAGCTCGTTCCATGCCGGCCCGCGCACGACCTTCATCAGTGCGCCGACGAGCGGCTTACGGCCGCACGCTCGTACCGCACGCCGGTCGGCCGCAAGCTCCCGGCCGGCGACATACCGGGCACGCAGCGCGCGCAGCGCCGGCAGGAAGAAGAAGGTCGCCGGCAGCGCCCTGACGACGAGCACCTTCAACGGGTCGAGATTACGAACGTGATAACGCTCGTGCTCAAGGACCGCCCGCAGCTCATTCGCCGATACGCCCTGGAGCAGCCCAAGGCTCACGGCCACTCGCGGCTCAAGCGCACCGTAGGCAAAGGAGAACGACTCCGGGCAATCGACCAGCACGACACGCCCGGAGAGTCCCGTTTCCGTGGCCGTCTGCGCCAACTCGCCGGGTAGCGCGAGCGCGAGCGAGTCCACACGCTCGGCGAGCGCCCGCGAGGCGGCGATCTGCCGCCACAGCGACCTTACGCCGAGCACCGCGCCCGCGCCGACCAGGACGACGAACAGAACCGCCGGCAGGAGGTTGTGCGTGCCGTTCGCCAGGCCGTCTACGCCGTGCTGTGAGACGCGCGAGACGATCAGCGGCACGAGCACGCAGCCGACGGCCCCACAGAACACGTACATGCCGAGCAGCAGGCAGAAGATCACGAGCGCCCCGAAACTGCGGTTCGCGGTGTCCAGGCGCATCAGTCCTCGCTCATCATCCGCTGCATCCGGCGCCACAGTTCGGGATCGGCGGGGCCTCATCAACGAAGTGCGCCATCGC
>JBOGXX010000260.1:0-8327 GCA_050696475.1 Solirubrobacteraceae bacterium
GCGCGACGCGCTCGCGCACCGGCAGCTTGCCCTGCTCGATCGCCTTCTCCCGGTGGCGCTCGGGGCCTCCCGCGAGCGCGCGCTCGCTGGCGCCGGCGAGTGAGCTCACCGGTGGCCCGTCACCACGGCAGCCCGCGCGGACGGTGCCGATGGCGCGCTCCCCGCGCCAGCCGACGTTCGTGGCGCGCCTGCAGCCTGGCCTGCACGACCTCGAGATCCGAGCCGGGTCCGAGCAGCGCCCACGCGTCGCGAATCACGGGCAGCAGTGTCAGGCCGATGATCCAGCCGGGCCAGAAGGGCGCGTGCGCACCGACGGCCAGCCATACGCCGACAGCGGCGGCACAGACGCCGATGCCGCCACCGGCCTCCTGCGCCAGGCGACGGCGAAGCTTGGCCTTGCGCTTGCGCAGCACGAGCGCGACGGACGTCGAGCTGACGGGAAGGTCGGCCCGCAGCGCGTCGAGATCGGCGCGTGTCATCGCGCGATAGGCGCCGCCGATGCGCTCCTCCATCTCCTCCGAGGACAGCCGGCCGGCGAGCGTGTGCTCGCGCAGCTCTTCGACCACCTGCTCGCGATCGGTGTCGGCGACGCGCAGATGGGAGGGATCGCTCATCCCCTGGAATGTAGTCCAGACGGACGCCGATCGCCGTACGAGCGAGACCGCTCGCGGCGAGGCCGGCCGGACGTGGATCTCGCGCGCGCTCAGAGCGCGGCATTGGGCTGGGGCGTCTCACCGGAGTAGTCGTAGAAGCCCGTGCCCGACTTGCGCCCGTACCAGCCGGCGCTGAGCATCTTGCGCAGCATTGGAGGGCGCGCGAAGCGCCGCTCGCGGAACTCCTCGAAGAGCACGTCGCAGATCGAGCCGAGCGTGTCCAGGCCGACGAAGTCCGCGAGCGTGAGCGGCCCCATGGGGTGCCCGGCGCCGGCCTTCATCGCCTCGTCGATCTCGTCGATCGAGCCGACGCCCTCTTCGTATGCGCGCATGCCGTCGAGCAGGTAGGGCACGAGCAGGCGGTTGACGATGAAGCCGGCCTTGTCCCTGGTGGGGATCGCGAGCTTGCCCTGCGAGCGGGCGAACTCGAGTGCGACCTCGAACGTCTCCTCGCTGGTGGTGATGCAGCGGACGACCTCGACGAGCTTCATGACCTGCGCGGGATTGAAGTAGTGAAGGCCGACGAACTGGCCGGGACGGCCGGTGGCGGCGGCCTGCTCGATGACGGCGAGCGAGGAGGTGTTGCTCGCGAACAGCGCCTCTGGCTTGACGATCCGATCGACCTCGCGCCACATCTCGAGCTTCGCGGGCAGGCTCTCGGTGATCGCCTCGATCACCAGGTCGCAGTCGGCGAGCTCTGCGTACTCGACGCTTGCGTGCAGGCGCCCGCGCACGGCGTCGGCGTCCTCGGCGGTCGACTTTCCCTTCTCGACCGCGCGCGCGAGCTGCTTCTCGATCTTGCCGAGCCCCTTCTGCAGGGTCGCGTCGTCCACCTCTCGCAGGACGACCTCGTAGCCGGACTGAGCGGCGACCTGGGCGATGCCGTGACCCATGAGCCCCGCTCCGAGCACTCCCACCTTCTCGATCCTCTGCGCCATTGGCCCTCCTTCGATTTCCGCGTCTCGGCGAGCAGCCTATACGGGTACTCTCCATCGGGTGCGCGAAACGCAGGACGGCGAGCAGGGCTTCGAGCTGGCGGCGGCGGGGCTTCGCATCGACGAGGCGGACGTGGCGCTGTCGGTGCAGGTGCTGGCGGCGAAGCTCGAGCAGGCGCTGCCGACGGTGACGCGCGTGGAGCGCCGCGGCGCCGGCCTGCTCGGTCGCGGCGAGAAGCTCGTGCGCCGCGTGCGGGTGGAGCTGGGCTCTTGCTGCTACGAGCTGGCGGTTGACGACGCGCGCGTGCAGGGCTTTCGCGAGCGCCAGTCGGGAGGGATCGCGATCAAGCGCGAGTCGCTGGACCCGGACGCCTGGATCGCGGCGCTGACGGCGGACCTGCGCGCGCAGGCGCAACGCAGCGCGCAGGCGCGCACGGCGCTCGAGGAGCTGCTGCGCTGAGATGCGCGGGCGAGTGCGATGAGCGACCCCGAGCAGCGCTACCAGCAGGAGCAGGAGCAGTCGCTCGCGCGGATCGAGCGGGGCGGCATCCCGATCTCCGCGGAGCGCCGTTTGCGGGAGCTGCGAGAGGGCGGCGGCGCGGGCACGTTCACCTCGGATCTCTCGGTGAACGGATTCGCACTGTGCCACCAGCTGGGGCTGAAGCCGCTGTCGCAGGTGATGGGCAGCTCGATCTACCAGATGGGCTACCAGGGCGCGTGGGGCGCGATGGGCTACGGCAACTCGATCCTGCTCGAGCTGGACTCGCTGTCTGAGGCGCTGAACGAGGTCCGCGGCCGCGCGCTGGCGCGCCTGGGCGAGGAGGCGCGGGTATTGGGGGCGGACGCGGTGGTGGGCGTGCAGACGCGCGCGGGCGAGAGCGAGCTGGAAACGGGCACGCTGGCACTGGAGCACGTGGTGGTGGGCACGGCGGTGCGCCGCGACGGCGCGCGTGTCCGCGATCCGGTGCTGACGGAGCTCTCGGTGGCCGAGTACGCGATGCTGCTGCAGGGTGGCTTCGAGCCGCTGGGGATCGTGGCGTGGAGCGCGGTGTTCTTCACCAGCTACGGCCTCGGCGGCGTGGGGATGTTGGGCGGCGGCCCGATGACGATGGGCGTCCGCAGCTTCGAGCTGCGCGAGTTCACGCAGGCGATCTACAGCGCGCGCGAGGCGGTCACGCAGCGAATCACCGCGCAGGCGTCCTCGCTGGGCGCATCGGGTGTGGTGGGCGTGAAGATCGGCCACAGCGTCAGCCCGCGAACGCTGGGCGGCGGTGTGGGGATGCGCGAGGTGAGCGGGATGATGGTCACCTTCACCGCCGCCGGCACCGCGATCCGCGAGCGCTCGGACACGACTGTGAAGGCACCGAAACCGACAATCGACCTGTTCGCCTGAAAAGGAGCGAGAAGACATGAACGAGCGCGAGACCCCTTATGACCCCTCATCGCTGGAGGGCGTCCCAGAGGCGGGCCGCGCCCGCTTGGAGCAGAACCGCAAGGGCCTGTTCACGTCGGATCTGTCGGTGAACGAGTTCCTGCTGGTCAAGCAGGCGGGCTTCGAGCCGCTGGGCCTGGTGGTGGGCAGCTCGATCTACCACATCGGCATCCAGGTCTCGGGCTGGAAGAAAAGCCAGGAGATGACGGTGCTCTCGGAAGCGATGTACGGGGCACGCCAGCTGGCGATGACGCGCATGGAGGAGGAGGCGGACCAGCTGGGCGCGGACGGGGTGGTGGGCGTGCGCCTGGACATCGGCCGCTACGAGTGGGGTCAGGACATGGCGGAGTTCATCGCGATCGGCACGGCGGTGAAGCACCGCGACGGCGCGCTGCACCGCGCGCCGAACGGCAGGCCGTTCACGAGCGACCTCTCCGGCCAGGACTTCTGGACGCTGTTGCGCACCGGCCACCGCCCGGTGGGGATGGTGATGGGCAGCTGCGTCTACCACGTTGCGCACCGCGGCATGTTCCAGTCGATGGCGCAGACGGGCCGCAACGTGGAGCTGTCGAATTTCACGCAGGCGCTGTATGACGCGCGTGAGCTGGCGATGGAGCGGATGCAGTCGGAGGCGCAGGAAATCGGCGCGGAGGGGATCGTGGGCGTGCAGCTGCAGGAGAAGAGCCACGGCTGGGGCAGCCACACGATCGAGTTCTTCGCGATCGGAACGGGGATCGTCGCGCGCGAGGGCGACGCGGAGGAGATCGAAGCGCCGACGACGGTGCTCGACCTGAGCTGAGCGAGAACGGATTTACGGGGCTCCGCCTGACGGCTCCGCCTCGTGTGCGGTGCCCGCCTGTCCCGCCGCGCACCCTAATCGGATCTACGCCGGCAGCAACTCCAGCGCGTCGACGTGCCGTGGGCGCATGACGGCGAAGTGATGGTGGTCGAGCGTGGCGAGCTTCGGCTCGCGCAGGCGCTCGGTCACGGCGAGCACAGCGGCGTCCACGAAACCGACGCGCAGGTGGGCGTAGGTTTTGAGCAGTTCGCCTACACGCGCGTAGTCCGGCGGTTCGAGCGCATGCACCTGGAACGCTTCCCGGCGACAGTCCTCGAGGAACCGCACGAACGTATCCACCTGATCGGTGCGTCTCAACAGATACTCGAGCTCGACCAGCACTGGCGCGGGCACAATCCGATCTCCGCGGCTCTGCTCGAGCAGCGACGCGCACGCGTCGTGATCCTCGTCGTGCGGCTCGATCGCTGCGAGCAGGGGTCCTGTGTCGATGACTAGCGAAATGGCTCGGGCTCGTACTCGTCTTCACTGGCGCGACGAGACAGGTCCCCGCATCCAGATCGCCCGATCCCGATGCAGTGGAGCGGCGGTGCAAGCGGTTCCTCCTCGTCCACTCCCAGCTCGTGCTCGAGCGCCTCGCGCACGACCCGCGCGACGGAAACCCCACGCTCGCGCGCGCGGCGCTTTGCCCGCTCGACGAGCTCCGGCTCAGCCTGGATCATCAGCCTCTGCATGATCGGTGCAATCATGCTAGCAGTCGCGTCCTTCCGTACGCTGTGGTGACCAACTGGCCTGTACGAGGCTCATCCGACCGGAAGATCCCCGACGGGACGCCCATCGACAGGAGGGCCACGCCATGAGCATCGTCTACAGCGAGGACCGCGGACCGGTCAGGCACGTGGTGCTGAACCGCCCGGAGAAGCGCAATGCGATGAACCAGCAGCTGCTGCTGGCGCTTGGCGCGGCCCTGCGCGAGGCGGCTGCGGAGCCGGCCGTTCACTGCGTGGTGCTGCGCGGCGAGGGGCCGGTGTTCTCGGCGGGCGTGGACCTCGTGGAGCTGGCCTCCTCCTCGGGAACGCCGGGCATGCTGCGCCCGTTTCGCAAGGTGTTCCTCGACTGCCCCAACATCTGCGAAGAGATGGCCAAGCCCGTGGTCTGCCAGATCCACCGCACGTGCGTGGGCGGGGCGCTGGAGGTGGCGCTGGGCTGCGACCTGCGGATCGCCTCCAGCGATGCTCAGCTGGGCTTGCCGGAGGTGAAGTTCGGGATCATCCCAGACGTCGGTGGCTCCACCCGCCTACCGGCGGTCGTTGGCCTCGGGCGCGCGAAGGAGCTGATCATGACCGCGCGCACGATCGACGCCGCGGAGGCTGAGCGGATCGGCCTTCTCAACCGCGTGGTCGCTCCGGAGGAGCTCGAGCAGGCGACGCAGGCGCTCGTGGATGAGCTGCTCGCCAACTCGCACGTCGCCGTCGGGCGCGTCAAGCGCGTGATCGACGCCTCAGCCCGTCCGGCGCTGGCACAGACGCTGGAGATGGAGGTGGCGGTGCAGGAGTACTGCGTGGCCGCTGCGCGCGAGCAGGCGCGCGAGGCCGAGTCAGATGCGCAGTCGCCCGCCGGCGTGAGCGGCTGACACCGCCGAGCTGCGGCGAGCCTCGATCAGCGCCAGTCGATCGCGCCGGCCACGAGCGTGTGACTCCCGAGCGCCCGCCCGAGGATCTCCCGCACCCGCCGCGCGCACGCGAGCAGGGCATCGAGGTCGATCCCGGTCTGGATACCCATCTCGTGCAGCATCGAGACGAGATCCTCGGTGGCGATGTTGCCGGTGGCGCCTGCCGGCACAGGGCAGCCGCCGAGCTCGCCGAAGCTCGACTCGAAGCTCCAGACGCCCGCCTCCAGCGCCGCCAGCACGTTGGCCAGCCCCTGCCCGCGGGTGTTGTGGAAGTGCGCCGTCAGCTGCACCTCGCGCCCGAGCATGGCAGCGGCGGAGGTGAAGAACTCACGCACCTGCAGGGGGTTGGCCATGCCGGTGGTGTCACCGAAGCCGACCTCCTGCGCGCCCGCGTCGCGCAGGCGCGTGGCGATCTCGAGCACGCGCTCGGGCGGCACGCGACCCTCGTACGGGCAGCCGAAGGAGGTGGAGATGACCGCCTCGCAGCGCAAGCCGGCGTTGCGGGCGCGTGCGAGCACACTCTCCAGGCCCTGCAGCGACTCGGCGATCGAGCGGTTGACGTTCTTGCGGTTGTGCGTCTCTGAGGCGGACAGGAAGACGTTGACCTCGTCAAAGGCCGGGCGCGCGCCGGACTGACCTTCGCGCAACTGCAGTGCGGCGTCCAGGCCACGCTCGTTGGGAATCAACACCGACACGGACACCTGCTCGGGCACGTCGATCCCGCTCAGCACGGCGACCGCGTCGGCGAGCTGGGGGATCACGTCGGCGCGGACGAAGCTCGTCGCCTCCACGCGCCGTAGCCCGGTTCGCGCGAGCGCGTCGATCAGCTCGATCTTGCGCTCCGTGGCGATCACCTCCGGCTCGTTCTGAAAGCCGTCGCGGGGTCCGACCTCGCGGATGCTGACCGACTGCGCCAGCTCGCTCACGGCGACGTCCGTCCGTTGGGGCTCATGCCTCGCAGCCTATACTCGGCCGCCTTGACAGCGTCCAGCACCGATCATGTCGCGATCATCGGCGCCTCTGGAGCGCTGGGCTTCGGCCTTGCGCTGCGCTTGGCGCGCGCGAACGTGCCGGTGGCGATCGGCTCGCGCGAGCCCGCCCGCGCCGCCGAGACCGTGGCGCGGGCGCAGGAGCTCGTGCCGGGTGGGTCCTTCTCGGCACACGAGAACGCCGCTGCCGTGCGCGCGGTCGGCTCCGAGGGAGCGGTGATCCTGAGCGTCCCGTTTCGCAACCAGTCCGAGACGCTCGCAGACCTGAAGGATGCCCTCTCCCCCGGGCAGCTGCTGATCGACGCGACCGTGCCGCTGGCGGCTGCGGTCAGCGGCAGGGCCACGCGCATGCTCGGCGTCTGGCAGGGCTCGGCCGCCCAGCAGGCGCTGGAGATGGCGCCCGAGGGGGTTGCGCTGGTGTCGGCGCTGCACACGGTCAGCGCCGCGTCCCTGCGCGACCTCGATGAGCGGCTCGAGCAGGACGTGCTCGTCTGCGGCGACTCGCGCGCGCAGAAGCGCCGCGCGGCGAGCCTGATCGAGCGGATCGACGGTCTGCGCTGCGTGGACTGCGGGAAATTGGAGATGGCGCGCACGACAGAGGCGCTCACCGCGCTGCTGATCGCCGTCAACGCCCGCTACAAGACCCACGCCGGCATCAGCCTCACGGGGCTGCCTGAGCAGCTGTGGCAGTGAGCGAGCCCGACATCGTCGTCCTCTCCGGCGGCACCGGCGGCGCCAAGCTGGCGCGCGGGATCGCCGAGGTGGCGGGTCCGGAGCGGCTCGCCGCGATCGTCAACACGGGCGATGACATCGAGATCTACGGCGCCTACGTCTCCCCCGACCCCGACCTGGTCTCATTCTGGCTGGCTGACAGGATCGACGAGCGCGGCTGGGGCCTGCGCGGCGACAGCTTCGCGGTGATGGACGCGCTGCGCGAGCTCGATGTGAACGTGTGGTTCAACCTCGGCGACCGCGACCTGGCGTGGTGCATGGAGCGCGCGCGACTGCTCGCGGAGGGACTCACGCCGACGGCGGCGCTCGCGCGCCTGAACGAGGCGATCGCCGTGCGCAGCAGCGTCCTGCCGATGAGCGATGACCCTGTTCGCACGTGGGTGCGCACGGGCGCCTCCGGCTGGTGCGGCTTTCAGGAGTTCATGGTCCGCGAGCGCGCCACCGGCCTCCTGGAGGGCCTGGAGTACCGCGGCGCCGAGCAGGCGCGCGCGAGCGGCGAGGCGCTGGCGGCGATCGCGCGTGCGAACGCGATCGTCATCGGCCCGTCGAACCCGCTGGCCTCGATCGCGCCGATCCTTGCCGTGCCGGGCATCCGCGAGGCGCTGGCGGACTCGCACGCCCCGATCGTCGCCGTCAGCCCGATCGTCGGCGGCGAGGTGCTCAAGGGACCGACCGCCTCGTTCATGGCGTTCGCGGCGCTCGAATGCAGCGCCGGCGGTGTGGCCGACTTCTACGGGGACGTGCTGGACGGGATCGTCGCCGACGAAGACGTGGCCAGCCTGCCCACGCTGCACGCGGACGTGCGCATGGAGGACGCGGACGGTCGCGCTCGCGTGGCCGAGCAGACGCTGTCCTTCGCGCAGGCGCTGGCCGGGTAGCGCCCGCCGGGCAGTCATCGCCGGCGGCCAAGCGGGACGCTGGCTCGGCGACGGCGTCAGCCACGGAGGATCTCTCCTGTCTGTTGTGCGCGCCAGGCCTGCAGCGCGTCCAGCGCGCCGGCCATCACGCGTTCCAGGAACGTCTCGCGGTCGTTGGCGTGAGGCAGCGGTCCGTCGGGCACCTCTACGCCGAGGAACTCGCACAGCGGCTCCCAGCCGTCGGTGACCTTCCACACGAGC
>JBOGXX010000261.1:0-3007 GCA_050696475.1 Solirubrobacteraceae bacterium
GCGTGTATGTGACCGTGACGACCCCCAACGGCACCAGCCCCAGGACCGGCAAGGCCGCCAAGAAGGCCAAGTTCAAGTACAAGAAGGTCAAGGTCAAGAAGTAGTTCTGTCTCCCGAGTCTGCAGGCACTTCGGCGGGCTACTGGCTGCCGTCGTTGAAGCTGACGTCGACGTTCTCCTCCTGGACGCGCTCCTCGACCTGCGCGGAGTGCGTCAGCGCGCGGCGGTCGGCCTCGAGCAGCGGGTCGGAGAAGAAGCTGCGCGGCCACAGGCCGCGTACGTGCACCACGTTGATCTCGGCTGCGAAGATCGTCAGCTGGGCACCAAGGTACAGCCAGGCCAGCAGGCCCAGCACCAGCGCGAAGACTCCATATAGGGCGCCGGTTTTCTTGAGCTCGTGGTCGACATAGAAGCCGCCGAGGTGCTGCAGCAGCTGCCAGAAGACGGCCGCTACGATCACGCCCGGAAGCAGCTCCCGCCAGGAGACATCCACGGCGCTCAGCAGTTTGAACGCGCTCATGAACAGCGCGATGTTCAGAATGAACGCGACGAGCACGCCCGCGACGACGTCCAACGCGGCGTGGCTGGAGGTGCCGACGAACCCTGCAGCCGTCGTGGAGAAGATCGACAACGAGCCGAGGATCGCGAGCATTCCCAGTCCGCGCAGCCGCGAGTGCAGGAAGTTCGGGCGGTGCTTGAACGGCACGCTCCAGATGCGGTTGAACGCGTTCTGCGTGGCGCCAGTGATGCCCATCCCGGCGAGCAGCGAGCCGACCACGCCAACCGCGAGGCCGACGCCCGAGCCGGTCAGCGATTCCAGTTTGAGCTGGTCGCGGATGATCGGAAACTGACCGAGCGCGCCGTCGAGGATCCGCTTCTGCTCCCCGGGGTCCCCCTGGAGCACGAATCCGAGCACCGTCACGAGCACGAGCAGCAACGGAAACAGCGAGACGAAGCCATAGTAGGCGACCAGGGCGGCCAGCTGCCCGGCCTGGTCGTCGCCGAACTTCTTGAACACGGCCGCGATGAAGCGTAGCCCCGGCGTGCGCTGCTGGTAGCGGTCGAGCTGTTGGAGGCGACCGGTGACGCTCACGCGCTGGTCTGGCCGGTGTTTGTGGTGCTCGGGTGTCGGCTGGTCGACACGAGAGATTGGTGGGGGGGTCTGCGGGGAGCCGGGAGCGACATGCCCATGTGTGTAGCGCATCAAAGCAGCAAACACGCAAGTCGGGTTCTCGCTGGCAGCAAGGCGGCGCTCCCGGGTGCCATCCCGATCCGGCCGACGAGGTGGCTCTCGTTGCCTCGGCGCGGCGTGAGCTGATGTTGCGTGTTCACTGCCACCGGTTGCGTAGGGAGGACCTGGAGGACTGCTACAGCCAGGCCACTCTGGAGCTGGTCGCCGGCGCTCGTCGCGGCGTGACGTTCGCCAGCCGCTTGCACCTGGCACGCGTGCTCGAGCAGCGGTTCGTATCGCGCATTCGCGACCGCCGCCGCGCGCTGTCGGGGCGCAGCCCGATGCAGGCGGTGTTCGAGACAGCGGTGCCCCTTGGAAGTGTGGATGAGTCGCGCGCCGCGATCGTGGACCTGCTCGCCGATCCCGCGCGGCTGGCGATTCTCCGCGAGCAACTGCGGGAAGTGCAGGTGGCGGCGAAAGCGCTCAGCCCCGATCAGCGGATGGTCATGGTCGCCGAGGTAGGCATGCAAATGCCCAGCGACGAGTTCTGCGAGCGGGTCGGGTGGTCGGGGGAGAAGCACCGCAAGGTGCGACAGCGGGCGCGTGCTCGCCTGAAGCGAGCCATGGCAGACGAACCTCGCCTTTGAGCGAGGCAATCGGCCATGTCCCATCTGCAGACACCCGTCGGAGGAGAGAGCAGGGACGCTCTATGACCAACTCTCCCCCCAATCATGGAGCTCCCCGGGACGCCGGCGATCGGTTGAATGGACGACCGCACGGCGACTCCCTTTCGTACGTAGGCGGCCGGGGGTCCGCTAGCTCCCCGTTGGGGCTCTCGGCCGCTCGCGTTCCCCGTTCGGGGCACTAGCCATGACGCTCCTGCGACGCAAGCCGCGCGAGGTCTACCGCGTGTACAGCGAGGACGAGTTTCTCGCCGACCCGCTGTGCGACGAGCGGATGCGCTCGCGCGATGGCGCGTCTGGCGGCCGGCGGCTGAAGCGGGTCCTCGGCGCGACCCTGCTGTTCGCAGCCCTCGGGGCGATCGCCGGATTGATCGCGTGGACAACCGCGTTGCCCGCCGCCGGTAGGCGCCGCGAGCGAGCCCGAACCCTCGCCGCAGTCGCCTCGATTGGGCCGACGCGCGCTCCACGCCCGCGTGTGTGGCGCACACGAGCGCCAGCCGCCCCAGCGGGCCAAGCGCACCTCGGCCGCCGCTCGGTGAAACGGCACGATCGCGCCCAGCCGGCCGGGCTGCGCGCGCGCCGGCATGCGATCACATCGATTCGCGGCGGAGCCCTGCGGCTCGCCCGTGCCGCTGGGCGGCTCAACGCGGCCGCGCCATACGGGGTGCGTCCCGTTGGCGCCGCCTCCGCAGATGCGCCATCGGCGCTCGCCGCGGTCGCCGCCGGCCCGCCGCGGCCCGATCACACCGAATTCGGATTTGAGCGCTGAGGAGAGGACGGCGAGTGACACGAGCACAGGCGCCGGCGACGGTGACAGTCGCCACCCGCTCGCTGTGGCGCATCCGGCTGGCGCGTGAACTGCCGCGCCACCTGCTCTGCGCGGCCGCGGTGGCAGGACTCGCAGCGAGCGTTCGCTTCGCAGTCGCGCCCCCGCGGGAGGTCCGGGTTGCGGCGGCAGCCCGCGCGAGCGCTGGGCCGGACCGGGCGGCGGAAGCCTACGCCGCACTGTTCGCCCGGCGCTACCTCACCTGGAACGCCGCCGAACCGCAGGCCAACGCCCGCGCGCTCGAACCGTTTCTCGGCGCTGGCATGGAACCGAGCGCGGGCCTCGAGCTGCCGGCGACGGGAGAGCAGCGGGTGGAATGGGTGGAAGT
>JBOGXX010000262.1:0-3571 GCA_050696475.1 Solirubrobacteraceae bacterium
GCCGTGCCGCGGATGGCGCGGGGTTTGACTGGACCCCGCACCGCGCGGCTGAGAGCAGCCCGCCGTATGAGCTTCAGCCCGGCAGCGGCCGCCGCGGCCCCGAGGATCTCTGGCGGCGCTTCGACGCGGCTGTCGCGTCACTCAGCGCGACCGCGACTGGGCGCGACATCAAGGCCGTCGCCGACGCCTACCAAGAGCTCGCCGACGCCACCACACAGCTAGCGAACGCCATCGAGCGTGAAGACCGCGCTAGCTCCCGGCGCCCGCGAGCTCGAGCGCGCGCCTCGCTAAAGCGCTAAAGCGCTCCGACCCCGCCCACCGATCACCCGCGACTCGAGGGGGGGTCTCGGCGGCACCAGGAGCGACATCTCGCTAGAAACCCTGTTGTTGGGGAATCCTCAAGGAGGAGGTCATGCGCAGACAGCGGAGCATCGACAGCGCAAGGGCAGGGCTCGTGGCGCGCTTCGCCACGAGAGCTGCGTTGCGGTTAACCGGCGCCTACTTGACCTACGGTGATCGCGGCCGCAGGCGGCGCCCCGGGTCAAGAGCGCTTGACGGGCAGCGCCGCGCTACCCACGTCGTGCCAGAGCGACGCGGGAAGCTCGCCGTCGCGGCGACGGTGAGGCATCCCCAGCGTCTCCGGCGCCCACAGGTCCCTGCGGGTCGCCAGCGAGGCACTGTCGGCCTGCGCGCGCGCGAGCAGGCTGTCGACGTCCTCGCGCTTGACGCGGTACGCGCGGCCGATCTTCGCGGCCGGCAGCGCGCCGCCCTCGATCCAGTTACGGATCGTCTGGGTGGTCACCTGGAACTCCTCGGCGACCTGCGTGACGGTGAGAAGCTGCCGCGGACCCATAGCCAAATACGCAAAACGATGTTTGCTTGCGAGCGCGTATGATAGGACATCCACCGACCGAACGCACGGAGGGACAATGACCGCGCCACGCGACGGCGACTCCAGCGAGGACGGGACGCTCGCCCAGATCATCCCGCTGAGGCGCAGAGCAGGCGACCCAGACCTCTCTGAGCTGGCGCACGGGTTTCAGCGCACCGACGTGTTCGACCCACCGCCGGAACCACTGCCGGCCCGCGAGTACTCGGTATGGGAGAACCCGACCGCCGAGCTCATCCGCCGTGAACCTCCCAAGCACCACGTCCTGCCCGCACTCGTGCGCGCCGCGCGCGCCACCCAGCAGCGGATTCGCCGCCCTCGATCGCTCACCGCCGCGACCGCGCTCACGGCCGCGGTAGCTGTGGGGCTCCTGGCGCTCACCCTCATCGCACACCACGCGCAGCCGCGGCGGACGGTCCCCCGAGGCGGCTCCTCGCTGGCCGCCACCAGCCCCTCGCACCCCAGCGCCGCGAAGACCGCGACGCTGCCCAGACGATCCTCCGGGCATCACGCGGCCACGGCCCGCGCGTCGCACCCGCGAACGGCGGCTCGCAGACAGCCCCAGCATCGTCACGTGTCAAAGCCGCATGCGGCCGAAGCCGTCACGGCACCGCCCGCCACAGCGAGCGTCAGCGCCGAAGCACCCTCCAGTGAACAAGCACCAGCAGCAGCGGCATCCCCGGCCGCCTACGCCCCCACGGTAGAGCAGCACACTGAAAGCACGATGGCTCGGGCCGCGCGCGAGTTCGGCTTCGAACGCTAAACCTCCTGCGCCCGGCCCCCCTCGGGGGTGAGCGCGGCGTCCTCGATCCGTCGCGCGATCTCATCGATCGTCTCGGCGAACTCGCTCACAGCCGCAAGCGCGCCATCCTCGCCCCAGCCCGCGACATACGGGATGCTCTCGCCGTCGACCGCCAGGCCGACGCTCGTGCACGCCACGAACGTGACGGTGTCCACGATCACCTCCGCCTGCGCGCGGGAATACGTCTTGTAGTCGATCCCGAATGTGTGAGCGAGCTCGTGAATCAACGTACGCACCTGCGCGTTCGCGGGCGCCCGCGCGTCAACCACGATCCGCTTCGCCTTCGTCTCACACCACCCGCCGGCCGACCCCGCGATCTCCTGGAAGGACACCGTGTAGCCGAGCGACTGCGCGAAGCGCTCGAGCGGCGCGAGCAGGTGCGCATGCGAGTCACCCGTCAGCGGCTCGGATGGCGCCTGCAGCGGCGTCGGCTCAACCCCAGGCAGCGGCTCAGTCTGGGAGGTCTCGAACACGAACGCGGTCTTGAAGAACACCTTCCGCTCGCCGGTCTCGCGGCCCTGCGCGTCGCGCTCCTTCACTGTGACCGGCGCGAACACCCGCAGCGCCCTCTCGCCCTTACGGACACACCGCCCGAGCGTTAGCCACGTGCGAAACCCGGCGACGTGCTGCGGATCGATGCGCCGCTCGTGAAACTGGTGAGCCAAGAGCATGCAGTTGCCCGCCGAGTAGACCCGGAAACTCGCGCGGACACGCACCCAGCGGGCCCACCCCTCCGAGCAGAGCAGCTCCTGCGCTGCCCGCCGCAACCTTTCACGATCCGCGCAGCGGCGCGCCGCGCGCTCCCGCTCTGAGCATCGACGCAGTGACTTCTTGGCCATGACAGCCTCCTTCTCGCTCGGGCCCGCCCGCTGCGGGCCTGTACCGCCGCCCACGCACCCGGAACGGGTGCGAAAATCAGGCGGCAGGCGCGCGGTGGGTAGGACCCAGCAGGCTCTTCACAGTCGCTGATATCTGCGCTCGCACAGACGACGTGCGCGCTGTCGCTTCGTCAGGGAAACGAGCGGTGACATCGGGCACCACAACGACTTCCGCTGACTCCTACGTGCGGCGGCTGCTGCGGCGGCTGGGCGAGCGCTGCGCGATCGAGAAGCGCGTGCATCCACACGGGCTCCGTCACACGCACGCAGCCGAGCTGGCCGCCGAGAACATGCCGCCGAACCTGATCCAGGCCCAGCTCGGGCACGGGAGTCTCGCCACCACCCGGCCGGTACCTGCGCCACATCGCTCCGCAGCAGCTCATAGACGCTATGTGTCAGCGTGCACGGGCGGTGAGTAGCTCGGCGAGGTAGCCTCTCAGCATCATGCGCGCACTTGCCACGCTGTTCGGCGCACTCGTGCTGGTCGCGGCGCTTGGTCCGGGCGAGGCGCCAGCGGCGACAGCCGCGCATCAGGTCCACCTCCGCGGCAACGTTCGCCCGCAGCGCCAGGCGCACCGTCGGCGTAGGAGGCCTGTCGCCCATGCGGCGATCATTGGCGGCACCCTGGCGGAAGATGACACGTTTCCGTGGCTTGCGTTCATCGTCTACGACGGCGAATCGCTCATTACCTGCACCGGGACCGTCGTGGCCCCGAACGTCGTCCTGACGGCAGGGCACTGCGGTGAGGACACAGAAACCGGGGAACTCCGCGAACCCTCGGGGTACTCCGTCGTCACCGGCAATGTTGAATGGACCGCCTCGCCCCGCCAGATATCGGACGTGTCGCGTGTTGTCGTCTACCCGGACTTCAACCCCGACTATCTGACCGGCGACGCCGCGCTCTTGGTCCTCTCGACGCCGACTACCGCGCCGGCGATCGCGCTCGCGTCCTTCCCGTCTGACTCCGCTCGATTAGAAGCCGGGACGCCGGCCCTCATCGCC
>JBOGXX010000263.1:0-11346 GCA_050696475.1 Solirubrobacteraceae bacterium
GTGCTGATCCGCGCCGACGTACGCGCCCATGCCGCGCTGGCCGGCCACGACGCCATCCCCGATCTCATAATCGAGGAGGCAGCCGAGGAGGACTGGGCGAGCGAGTACCTCGCGCCTGTGCTGGCGGTCGCGGTCGTCGAGAACGTCGAGCAGGCGATCGAGCACATCGGGCGCTACGGCAGCGGGCACTCGGAGGCGATCGTCGCACGCGACAGCGCCGCTGCGCGCGCCTTCCAGCTGGGCGTGGACGCCGCCTGCGTGTACGTGAACGCCTCCACGCGCTTCACCGACGGCGGGGAGTTCGGGATGGGAGCGGAGATCGGCAACTCCACGCAGAAGCTGCACGCGCGCGGCCCCATCGGCGTGCGCGAGCTGTGCACGTTCAAGTACCTCATCGAAGGTGACGGACACGTCCGCGCATGAGCCGCCGGCGATGATGCCGGCCTGCTCGCAATGCGGCGCGCGATCGCTTGGCATCCTCGGCGGGACATTCAACCCGCCGCATGCCGGGCACCTCGCCATGGCCCGCGACGCGCGCGTGGAGCTCGGCCTCGAGCGGGTGCTGCTGATGCCCGCCCACACCTCCCCCTTCAAGGCCCGCGGCGAGGACCGGCGCGACAGGCCGGGCGGAGCCGATCCGGGTCCCGCCCACCGCCTGGCCATGTGTCGGCTCGCCTGCGCCGGTGAGGACGGGCTCGACGTCAGCGCCGCGGAGGTGGAGCGCGGCGGCCTGTCCTATACCGTGGACACCTTGAGAGCCATCCGCGCAGCCAACGCCAACGCCGAGCTGACGCTCATCGTTGGAGCCGACACCGCCGGCACGATCGGCTCATGGCGCGAACCCGCCGAGCTGCTGGCGCTGGCGCATCTGGCGGTCGCAGCCCGCGCGGGCACTGCGCAGGCGCAGGTGCTGGACGCGATCGGCGAGGTCGGCGGGGACGACGCGCAGGTGCGCTTTCTGAAGATGCCCCACGTCGATGCATCGTCCTCGCTGCTGCGCGAGCGCGTCGCGCGCGGCGAACCGGTTGCACAGCTCGTCGGGCCCGACGTCGCCGCATACATCGCCGAGCACGGCCTCTACCGGGATCGTGCGCAACAGGCCAAGGCGAGACTGTGATGGACGCCGGGACGCTGGTCGCGACCATCGCCGGCTACGCCGCTGAGAAGAAGGCGATCGACGTGGTCGAGCTCGACCTGCGTGGTGTGCTCGGCTACACCGACTACTTCCTGATCTGCTCCGGCAACACCGCCCGCCAGGCGAAAGCGATCCACGACGGCATCCTCGAGGGGCTCAAGCACGAGCAGGACACGCTGCCGCGTCGAGTCGAGGGCGCCGCCGACGCGGGCTGGATCCTGATGGACTACCTCGACGTGGTCGTTCACATCTTCACCCCTGAGACGCGTGCGTTCTACCGCCTGGAGCAGCTCTGGGGCGAGGCGCCCGCGCGCGCTGCCGGAGGGGGGTTGACCGGTCGCCGCGCAACACGTTAGGGTCGGGCGGACAGCGCCGCCGAGGGGCGACGCGCGGAGGAGAGGGAATTCATGGATCACCCGATCGCATCGCGCGGGACGCTCCGTCTCGCGCTGCTCGTAGTGATGTTCGCCGCCACGCTCACCTATTCACTGAGCGCGCTCGCGTCGGTGGCGCACGCCGAAGGTCCGGGCAGCGGCACCCCGTACACGGTCAGCCTCGGCGACTCATACATCTCCGGCGAGGCCGGACGCTGGGCGGGCAACACCAACGGAAGCTCGTCAAAAATCGACGCCCTGGGCCCGACCGCGTATTACGACAACTCCACCGGCACCGGTGAAACGATCGCCGGCTGCCACCGCTCGAAGTCCGCGGAGATCTACATCGGCGGTGGCGTCGACGGCGAGAACCTCGCCTGCTCGGGAGCCAAGACGTCGAGCTTCACCGACGAAGGCGACTTCAAGCCGGGCCTGGACTTCTACAGCTCCGGCGGTCACGAAGGACAGGCGCTGATGCTGGAGCACTTCGCCGCGTCGCACAACGTTAAGCTGGTGGCCATCCTGATCGGCGGCAACAACTTCGACTTCGCCGGCATCGTGCAGAGCTGCGTGGAGGACTTCCTGGAGTCGACGATCTTCTGGGACTTCTACTGCAGCGAGGAAAGCTCGGTGACGAACAACTTCACCGCGAGCAACGTCTCAAAAGTGAAGGGCGAAATCGAGACATCGATCAGGAACGTGTCTACGGCGATGAGCAACGCCGGCTACTCGAGCTCGCAGTACACGATCCTGATGCAGGACTATCCGTCGCCGATCCCCAACGGGTCGGAATTCCGCTACAAGCAGAGCGGCTACAGCCGCCAGACGACCGGCGGCTGCGGCCTGTGGAACAAGGACGCCAACTACGCCAATGCGACGATGCTGCCGACGATCGACGGCACCCTGTTCAGCGCCGCGGAAGCGACGGGCCTGTCGAACGTCAAGTACCTGCAGCTGGCCTCGGCGTTCAACGGGCGCCGGCTGTGCGAAAAGGGCGTGGGCCTGCTCGAAGAAGAGGGCCTGTCCTCCTGGAAAGCGGCGGAAGCGGTGAACAAGAGCGAGTGGATCAACCAGATCCGCACGATCACGGCGCTGTTCCCACCATATGAGCTCCAGGAAGACATCCACCCGAACTACTGGGGACAGCTGGCGCTGCGCAACTGCCTCACGCAGGCATACAACGCGGGCACGCCCAGGGGCGGCACCTGCACCATCTCCGGCACGGGCCTGAACTCGGCGGGCGAGCCGAACATGTCGCTGCACTGAACGTGCGCCGACGGGGGCGCCCGCGCGAGCCGGCTGTGCTCGCGCGGGCCCTCCTCTAGGGGGTCAGGCGCTCTGGCGGGCTGCGCGGGTGGCTGTGCCGTCGGTCGGCTGGCTGGCGAGGACGCCCTGCGCCGCCGGGCGCACGTGCTTTTCGCGCGAGAGCGTCATCACCGTTGCCTGCGCGAGCAGCGCCAGCGACGTGGCCACGAGGAACGACTCCGCTGTGCTCAGATCGCGCAGCAGCAGCGCCAGCGAGAAGCAGAACAGCGCGAACGCCCCGAATCCGCTCAGCAGACCGCGCAGCAGCCGCATCAACTGCTCGGTGCCACGCTGCGCGTGCGTGAACGTGGCCATCACCGTCGCGATGATCGGAAACGGAGCGAGCAGCCCGCTCACCTGCGGACCCAGCCAGCCGGCCACCGCCGTGAGCGTCAGCACGAGCGCCGCCGCGCACGCGGCCCGCAGCGGCAGATCCCACCTCGGCGGCTTCGCCGGGATGCGCTGCTCGCTGCGCGGGCGTGGCAGCGCGGCAAGCCCCGTCGCCAGCGCCACCGCGGCCATCGCCAGTGAGACGCCCAGCGGCGGCGCGATCGCGCTGAAGACGGCCGTTGCGCACGCAAACGCCAGCCAGCCGCTCAGCATGCTGCGGGCCCAGAAGACGCGTTGGCCGAGTCGTCCGTAGACGACCACGAACGCGATCAGCGAGACGAGACCGGTCAGCGTGCCGGCAGCCGCTGTGGAAGCGAACTGACGACCGTGCTCGATCGCGTATGCGAGCAGGATCGGCCCCGCCACGACCGGCAGCCCGGCCGTCAGGCCGCCGATGCGCGGCCCGAAGCGCCTGGCCACCAGCGACGCGCCCATCACGAAGCACGGCGCCAGCAGCAGCTTCACGGCGAGCAGGATCACCTGTGGATGATTGCGCATACCATCGCTGCAATGGCCGCACAGCCGCACACAGACGCCATCGCCGCGATCCTCGCTCGGGTGCGGGCGATCCCGCCCGGCTTCGTGCGCACCTACGGCGACGTCTCGCCGGGCGCGCCACGGCTGGCCGGACGCGCGCTCGGCCGGGCCGGCGCACACGAGGTGCCCTGGCACCGGGTCGTGCGCGCCGACGGATCGCTGGCGAAGGGCCCGCACCAGCGCCGGCTGCTGGAGGCAGAGGGCGTGCCCTTCCGCGGCGAGCGCGTGCTGCTCGCGCGGGCGCGGCTCGACGATCTGGACGCCGTCTGAGCCGTCGCCGGCGCGCGCTCAGGCCGCGAGCCGCCCGGCGAAGAACGAGATGATCTCGTCGCGCGCGGCGATCGTCGGCTGTCCGGCTTCGTCGATCAGGTGCGCGGTGAGCACGCTGTGCGGGCTCGCCACCACGTGCTCAAAGAACGGGGGCGGGGTCGGGTTGGCGGCGCCGTCGGGCAGCACCCGTTCGAGGAAGCGGTCGCCGAGCGCCTCGGAGTAGGCGGCGAAGCGCTGCGCGCGGCAGTGGCGGTCCCCCTCGAAGCGAAAGGCCAGCACCGTGAGGTCCTCGCGCTCGAGGCGCCGGCGGATCTCCGCGAGCTCCTCGGGAGCGCTCTCGAGGGCCGCGGGATCGTCCAGCGGCAGCGACGGCTGGGAGAGCACGGGCGCGAGCGTTGCGGGCTCGAGCATCATCGTCAGCGCGAAGTTGCCGGTGAAGCACATGCCGATCGCGCCCACGCCAGGGCCGCCACACTCAGCGTGCGCCAACCGCGCCAGCGAGCGCAGCCACACCGTGACCGGGCTCGAGCCGTTGCCGGCGAACGCCCGGAACTCGGCGCTCACGCACGCGCGCTGGAGGACCGCGGTACCGTCCTGGACCGTGGGCAGCGCGCCATCGCGCCCGAACAGCGAGGGCATGTAGACGGTGAAGCCCGCGTCGCGGACCCAGCGGCTGAAGCGGGCCACATGCGGGCTGATGCCCGGCATCTCCGCCATCACGACCACCGCCGGACCCTCGCCCGCCACGTGCACGACCTTCGTGACCTCCTCCAGCGTGATCTCGCGTCGATCGAAGTCGTCCAGCGGGTCCTCGCCGTCCGTTTGTTGCTCGGGCATCCTCGCGCCTCCTCGTAGGTGGGCTGGCGATCATATGGCGAGGGCGACGCAGCCGCTCACGCTTCGATCGTCGGCGACGCGCGCGCGCTCAGGGCAGACGATGGTTATGCGAACGGGTTGACGATTGTCACGGCACCGTATGTTCGCCCGTGTTGAAAGTCCTCGGAAAGTAGCCGTTGCAGGCCGTGATGCTCGGCATACGCCCACATGTGCGCATCGACCCAGGACAGCTGATAGGTCGCCCTTCCCCGCAGCGCCAGCCGAATGATTTGCTGGCTTGGATACACGACGTCGAACTGGAGCAGCATCTCCTCCGCCTCGCGCGTGGCGTCGGGCCAGTCGAGCAGCGAGCGGTCATCGTCGAGTGGTCGGGTCACGGCGGCCATGAACTCCCCAATGGTCTGATGTGCGAGCACGACATCGCCGCTGGCGATCCCGTTGCGAAGCAGGTCGTGCGCGATGCGTTGCTTCTCGGGAAAGCGCGGGTCGAACCGGTAGACGAGGACATTGGTGTCAACGAGTGCCGGCACGCTCGTAAAGCTCGTCGCGACGCCAACCGCGGATGTTGGAGGTCCTGGGCCTACGCTTCTTCTGCCGCGCTCGCTGGCGTTCGGTTGCCTGATCGAACCGCTGCAAACGCTGCTCACGGTCGAGCCCGCTCGACTCCGAGCCTGTCCGCTCAACGCGTATTGCATCGCCCGCGGGCAGGAACTCGATCTCATCCCCGGAGGCGATGCCGTAGCGATCGGCGATCGCCTTAGGGATCGTGACCTGACGCTTGCTCGTTATCCTTGCCATGATCCTTACTCTAGCAAGGATATTCCTTTCGTCGTCGTCAGGAAGTTGCCGGGGTGCGTGGTGCTGCTGCGGCGAAGAGTTCCGCATACGATTCTGCCACGGCGTCCCACGTGACCGGCGACGCATGCTTACGCCCGCGCAGCTCAGACGCGGCCAGTAGCCCCCGGACGAGCTCGTCAGGATCGCCGGCTGGGACCAACACTCCGCCGGTGTAGGCGGCAGTGGCCTCCACCAGTCCGCCGACGGCGCTCACCACCACAGGCAGGCCAAACGCCTGTGTGATCGCAAGCGGCCCGCTCGCGGATGAACGCAAGTACGGCAAGGCAACGATGTCAGCGCGTCGAAAGAAGCCAGCCGCTTCGTGGTCGGTCACGTATCGATTGACCAGCTCGATGTCGTCGCGGTATGAGCTGCTCTCGATCAGTTCAAGCGGCAGCGTCCATCCTTCCCACGTCTCCCCAACCACCAACAGCTTCCATAAAAAGTCGGAATTACGCCGGATCTGCTCGAAGGCCTCGACCAGGTGCTCGAGCCCCTTGTACGGACGGATGGTGCCGAAATAGAGCACCGTCAGCTGCGATCGCCCCCGTGATGAGCTGGGCTGCTCCGACCGGTCCTGGAGGGAGTGTGGCCGTTGCCGATCGGCCGCGTCGCATTCAGCAGTGGCGAAGATCGGATATGGGCCGTGCGGGATCACGCGGAGCTGGTGAGCGCTGATGCCGAGAGACACCGACATGCGATCCCGGTCCCACGCAGAGTGGACCACGAGGGCAGTTGCCTGACGACACAACGCCTTCAACCCGCGTCGTGCCAACCGGCCAATGAGTGGAAGCCTCGCCTCGCCACTGTCAAGGTCCTCGTGAAGCTCGACAACGACGATGCTCCCGCGCCGCCTGGCCTGCCATGCGAGTAGTAGGTACCAGGGCAGGACTGACACCGACCACCAGTGGAGGATCAGAACGTCCGGCTGCTGTGACCGAAGGAAGAAAAGCGCTCGCGGAACAGACGGCAAGCCCCACCAGTCGACGCCATCAAATGTCGGCACCTCATCGGCAATGTCATAGGCCATCACATCGTGGCCGACGCGCTGGCGACCGGGATACCAGCGTGTCGGGATCAAATGCCGCATCAGGATGACTGCGACATCGTAGCGCACCTGCAGAGCGCGGGCCAGAAAATACGTGTAGTAGCTGATTCCGCTCACGAACCGGGTACCGGATCCGACGACGCACACCTTCAGGCGGTCGGTCGGCTCGCCGGCGCAGGAGGAAGAAGGCTCGGACCGGTCCACGGTGCGCTCGGGTGCGCCCCCCGCATGCCCTCCCTGGAAACGCATTGTCCGGCTAACCTCTGGCGATGGGACGACGCTCCACCTTTGCCGGCCCCGTTGAGCCGGTGATCGGCCTCATCGGCTCTCTGCCTTCCGGTCGGTCAAGTCCGCCAGCTCCGCCGCCTCTTCCATCTCGACCCCCAGGCGCTCCAACGGATCGTCGATCTCCGCGAGATGTGGCTCCGCTTGGATCGGATGCATGAGTGGTCTGTGTGGCGATGTCAGCGGTCGATCCTCCGCGTCCGGCGCGCAATCGAGAGCGATGGTTGCGATGGGCTCATCCAAGAGTGGCGCAAGTGCGCTGCCAGGAGGCGCTTTCCGCAGCGCTCTGCTCTCGCGGGCGATGATCGCGAGAACCCGCCAACCATCCGCGAACGCGCGCAGGTTGCTGCTCCCGTGCAGGCGAACTCCCTCGAATGACGGCACCTCAGTCACTTTGAGCCCGGCGCTGTGCACACGGATGTTGATCAAAGTCTCGACCTCGAAGCCGTCCCCCCAGCGGCGAGCGGTGCCCTCGCCGACCTCCAGCCCCAGGACTGGGAGGATGCGGCGCCAGAAGGCGTTGAAGCCGTAGCACAGGTCGGTGAACGAGGTTCGGTGGATGAGCCCTGTGAGTGCATTGAGTACGTGATTGCCGGTCGCTCGGAAGCGGGTTATGTCCGATGAGCCGCCCCCGGGGGCGAATCGGCTTCCCTTGACATAGTCGGCGTTTGCGATCAGCGCGGCGACGAAATAGGGGATCTCGCCCGGATCCATCGAGCCGTCGGCATCGATCATCACGATCACATCGCAACTAGCCACGGCGAAGCCGCATGCGAGCGCATTCCCCTTTCCACGTCGGGTCTGGGTGACGATGCGGACATCCGGCCACAGGTACTGCGCCACCGCGATCGTGTCGTCGGTCGAGCACCCGTCAACGAGAATGATCTCGCCCACTCCGGCCGGCATTCGACTAGCGAGCCACGGCAGGTTAGGGGCCTCGTTGAGCGCTGGAATGACAACTGAGACCGACGGGCCATTCGGGTCGAGATCTATCCGTGGCGCCGCGATCAGGACTCGCAGCAACTCGCTCGGTCGCACCGGCGCTGACGCGGGCCCAGCTCCGACCGTCAATGCTGGTTCGGATTCTCCATGCGTGTTGCGGTCGCTGCCATCCCTTGTAGACACGCTGATCCCCCTCGTCCTTTGGGGTGCGCCGCCCTCGGCTCCCACCGTGGTGCAGCGCCACCTATGTCGCCCCTGTCCCCATTTCGAGTTCAGTTCGACAACTAGTCGCCTCCTGCGGGGCAAAAGCCTAACATGTCGATCGCCGATTTGGAACCCTCGTCATGGTTCGACAGGCTGGGTGGCCGCGTGCCCACGTCGATCGCCCACGTCCTTACCACGTCGTGCCGAGGTTCCGGCAGACTTCTTGAACGGGTTGGCAGTGGCGTGATTGAACTGGGGGCAGCGACGTGGTTACGTGTACTCTTTTGCGGAAACGATGACTAGACAGGACGATCCGTTGGCGGGCACCGGGCTGCTGCAGTCTCGAGAGGAGTGGGCGGTACGTGACCGTGCGCTTGCCGGCAGCTTGGCGGATCTGATCCGGACCAATCTGCCGGCGCCGGGCGGGCGAGGCCTCGACGTCGGCTGCCAGCGAGGTGGTCTCATCGACCAGATCACCGCTGAGACAGGGCTGACCTGGGTGGGAATCGATCCGAAACTCGAAGAGACATCATTCACCGAGAAGGGCGCCCAGATCGGCCCGGGCCAGTCGGACAACATCCCGTACGCAGACGAGTACTTCGACGCAGCCCTTCTGGCGAACGTCTTCGAGCACATTCTTCCTGACGCCCGTCAAAAGTCGTTTGACGAAATCTGGCGGGCGCTGAAGCCGGGCGGAATCCTGGCCGGGCAGATTCCCAATCCGTACTTCCCCATCGAGTCCCACAGTCGGTTGCCGTTCATGGGCTACCTGCCGATTGGTCTGCAGCGACGCTACTGGCGTTTTACCCAAGTGCCGTGGGACCACGACTTCTTCGTTGTGACGATGCGTCATCTGCAGCGCCATGCCCTCGCGGCGGGCTTCCAGGTGCGCCAGAACCGGTCGTTCAACTATCCGCCCGAGGCGATTCCCAGTCGTGTCCGCCCGCTCGCCCGCATCGCAGCGCCAATCATGCGCGTCTTCCCCTGGTCCTGGCAGTTCGTGCTGGTCAAGCCCGAGCGGAGTGGGGCGGCTCGAGATGGTGACTGACTCTTCACATGAGGCCGCCCTTCGCATCGCCCATTTCATCATCTCCAACTTGGACTACGGCGGAACGGTGGCGGACCTAGTCGGCAGCGAGTCGGTGCGGCTGACCGAGGCGATAGATTCGACCGACTTGCTCGAGCTGGCCACTTTCATCGAAGACGACTTTGGCGTACAGATCGAGGACGCCGAGATCGTGCCGGAGAACTTCGCCACGGTTGCCGACCTCGTTGCGCTCCTGCGCGAGAAAGCTGCGCTCGCCGCGCCTTCGGCGAGTGATCAGACAGACCGACCGAGCGGTCATTTGTGACCATCTCGAGAACGCCATCCCTCCGAGGCGCGGTAGCGACTGGACTGCTGAGCGTTCTCTGCGTCTCCGTCGCGGGCTGCGGGCCCAAACCAGGTACGGCCTCGCAGCCGGTGCGGGAACGTCAGAACCTGGTCTACGGTCGGTCGAACAACGGGCGTCCTCTGACGGAGGACGTCTATTCGCCGAAGCAGCGGACCAAGCCGGCCCCGTTGGTGATCGTGATCCACGGCGGGGGCTTCACCAGCGGTGACAAGCGGGGCACCGCTGCATACGCCGCCGCGCTCGCAGCGGTCGGGTTCGTCGCCGTCAACGTCAATTACTCCCTGACCAGCCCTGGCTACCCCGAGCAGGTGAAGGAGATCCAACGTGCGATTAAATGGAACCTCGCCCGCGCTGGCGAGCTCGGGGGCGACCCATACCGGGTCGCGATACTCGGCTTCTCCGCCGGCGGCTACCTCGGGGCCATGGCGTCATTGCTCAACAACGAGCAGCAGGCAGAGCGGGTAGACGCTGTGGTTACGCTGTCCGCACCGCTCGATCTGCCGGCTTTGGATCAGCTTCTTCACGCACGACTTGCGGCGTGCGGATATCGATCGTACTGCCAAAAGATGCCGCACGTGCCCGCGCTGTCAGCCTTCGGCACCCTGTTTCGCTTTCTCGGGTGTCCGACCGGAAAGTGCTCTTCGCAGCTGATCAGCGACGCGTCGCCCAGCAGTCATGTGACCGCGCGGGCTCCGGCTTTCCTGATGTTCAACTCGACCGACGAGCTGATTCCCAGCAGCCAGCCTACGGACATGGCCAACCTGCTGCGACTCGCCGGAGTACCCGCGAAGGTGGTGAGCGTCCCGGGCACCGCACACGCGGCCGGCTACGTGCCGCAGGCAAGCCCGGCGATCCTCAAATTCCTGCGTCAACGACTTGGGGCCCCGTCCCGGCTTCAGACCGGCGGGGATCCACCATCGCCATCCGGGCATATGACCCTGCTCGTGGTCATTTGCGCGCTCCTCGCTGCCGGGAGCCTTGCCCTGATTCTCCTCGCCGTTCGCAGAGGAAAGCCGAACAGCGATCGCCCCGTCGGGGCATCGAGATGACTCAGACCAACACGGCGCAGACCTTCCTCGGTACGGTGCAGCAGATGCTTGCAGCGTCTGGAGGCCGGCCGGCGTTCACCTTCCTGCAGGGGGGTGAGACGGAGGGTGCCGAAACGCTCTCCTTCGCCGAGCTGGATCGCGCGTCACGTGCCGTTGCGGCCGATCTGCAGGCAAAGGGTGTGCGACCTGGCGACCGGGTCATGCTCCTGCACGAGCCGGGACGGCAGCTGGTCGCGGGCTTCCTGGGCGCCATCTACGCGGGCGCGATCGCCGTACCCTGCTACCCACCGAGCCCCTTCATGGGCGCCAAGGGCGACGAGCGGTTCCGCGTCGTCGTCGAGGACGCTGGGGCGAGTGCCGTATCGACCACGTCTGTCATCGCTCCCGCTCTGGCATTTCTCAAGGAGACGTATCCGGCGCTCTCGTGGGCGTTCGCCGACACGGCATCCATCTCGCCCGATGCGTACGCACCGGTTGACGTGGGTCCCGATGACCTCGCCTTTCTCCAATACACGTCAGGGTCGACGTCTACTCCCCGTGGCGTTCGAGTAACTCACGGTTCCCTGGCTGCGAACATCAGGATGATGGTAGAGACCTTTGGGCTCAGTGAGGATACGGTCATGTGCAGCTGGTTGCCACCGTTCCACGACATGGGCCTCGTCGCGACGATCCTGATGCCGCTGACAATCGGGTGCAGGACGGTTCAGATGGCTCCCTCGGCGTTTCTACGTCGCCCCGA
>JBOGXX010000264.1:0-6109 GCA_050696475.1 Solirubrobacteraceae bacterium
CGCGTGAGCGGCCCCGCGGACAAGACCGCGCCGACGCCGGCGCCCCAGGCGCCCGCTGTGGGCACGCCGGCTCGCGACGCGCTCGACAGCGCGAGCACCGCGATCGCCGCCGCCGGCTGCGAAACGCCGCGGCTGGACGCCGAACTGCTGCTCGCCGATGCTCTGGGCGTCAGCCGCGAGCGGCTGCTCGCCGATCGTGACCTGGTCGTCTGCGGTCCGGCCGTGCGCAGCTTCCAGGAGGCGGTGCGGCGCCGCTCGCTGCAGCGCGAGCCGGTCGCCTACATCATCGGGCGTCGCCACTTCCGTCGTCTGGAGCTCGTCGTCGATCGCCGTGCGCTCGTGCCACGACCTGAGACCGAGCTCCTGGTGGAGGTCGGCCTCGGCCTCGGCGCCGGCGCTCGCGTGCTCGACCTGGGCACCGGCTGCGGTGCGATCGCACTTGCCCTGAAGGACGAGCGCCCCGATCTGCGCGTCTTCGGCAGCGACGTCAGCGAGCCGGCGCTCGAGCTGGCCGAGTTGAACGCTCACCGGCTGGAGCTCGAGGTCGAGTGGCAGCACGCCGACCTGCTCGAGGAGGCCGGCGAGTTCGATGCGATCCTCTCCAACCCCCCCTATATCGCCGACACCGAGCGCGCGCTGCTCGCTCCGGAGATCGTTGGCCACGAGCCGTCGCAGGCGCTGTTCGCCGGGCCGGACGGCCTGGACACGATCCGGGCGCTGCTGGCACAGCTAGGTGAGCGCTCCGAGGTGCGTTTCGCCGCGCTCGAGGTCGGCGCGGGACAGGCCCCGGCGGTCGCCGAGATGATGCGCGCGGCCGGGTTCGAGCAGCTGCGCTTCGAGCGCGATCTCGCCCGGATCCAGCG
The DNA here is from genome assembly GCA_050696475.1 of Solirubrobacteraceae bacterium. Classification (GTDB taxonomy): domain Bacteria; phylum Actinomycetota; class Thermoleophilia; order Solirubrobacterales; family Solirubrobacteraceae; genus Palsa-744. The sequence continues at coordinate 864 of JBOGXX010000264.1, forward strand.
GGTGGTGGTCGGGGAGCGCGAGCTCTGATGTGCGCACAGCTCGGGAGCTCCCACGTCGCCGAGCTGGAGCGCTGCCTTGCCCTCGACGGTGTGGCCGTGTTCCCCAGCGACACCGTATACGGCCTGTGCTGTGATCCCGACAGCGAGCAGGGCGCGAGGCGCATCTACGCGCTCAAGCGACGGTCCGCCGCGCGCCCGGCAGCGCTCATGTACTTCGCGCTGGAGACAGCGCTCGCCGACCTGCCCGAGCTGCTCGACTCCGAGCGCGAAGCGCTGGCCGCGTTGCTTCCCGGAGGTGTGACGCTGCTGCTGGCAAACCGCAGGCAGCGCTTCGCTCCCGCCTGCCGGACCGATCCAAGGATTCTGGGGCTGCGCGTGCCGCTGCTGGACGAGCGCCTGCAGGCGCTGGGTGCGCTCGCAGGCCCGGTGATGCAGACGAGCGCCAACCTCTCGGGGGAGGCGGACGCGCGCTCGCTCGGTGAGGTTCCCCGGGGCGTGCTCGACGGCGCCGACCTCGTCCTCGACGGCGGCGAGCTTCCCGGCACGCCCTCGACGGTCGTGGATCTGCGCGAATACCACGAGCATCGACGCTGGCATGTCCTCAGGGAGGGGGCGCTGCCGGCGGCCGATGTCCGGCGCCTGCTTGCGTGCTAGCCTCGTCGATGCTGCCGCGACTGGCGCCTGAGGTGGAAGCGACCACCGGGGAGCGGACAGCGAAGCCGCCGCGCGCCTGGGCAAGCACCATGTCCTCACTGCCCGTTCAAGGAGAGCGCCGTGTCCGAGCTCAGCCCCGACTACTTCAACCGCCCCCTCGCCGAGGTCGACCCCGAGATCGCCGAGGTCCTGCAGGGGGAGCTCGAGCGCGAGCAGCGTACGCTCGAGATGATCGCCTCGGAGAACTTCGTGCCCCGCGCGGTGCTCGAGTCGCAGGGCTCGGTCCTCACCAACAAGTACGCCGAGGGCTATCCAGGTCGCCGCTACTACGGCGGCTGCGAGTGGGTGGACGTCGCCGAGCAGCTCGCGATCGACCGCGCCAAGGCGCTGTTTGGAGCCGAGCACGCCAACGTCCAGCCGCACTCCGGCTCGCAGGCCAACGCCGCCGTGTACCACGCGCTGCTGCAACCGGGCGACACGATCATGGGCCTCTCGCTCGCGCACGGCGGGCACCTCAGCCACGGCATGAAGCTCAACGTCTCGGGCCGGCTGTACGACATCGCCGCCTACGAGGTCGATCGCGAGAGCAGCCTGATCGACATGGACGAGGTCGCGCGGATCGCCCGTGAGCGGCGCCCGAAGATGCTGCTCGCCGGCTGGTCGGCCTACCCACGCCAGCTCGACTTTGCCCGCTTCCGCGAGATCGCCGACGAGGTCGGCGCGCTGCTGATGGTCGACATGGCGCACTTCGCGGGGCTCGTCGCCGCCGGGCTGCTCCCCAGCCCGATCGCGCACGGCGCGGACGTCGTCACGACGACCACCCACAAGACGCTCGGAGGACCACGCGCCGGGGTGATCCTGTGCAAGCAGGAGCACGCCAAGAAGATCGACTCGGCCGTTTTCCCCGGACAGCAGGGCGGCCCGTTGGAGCACGTGATCGCAGCCAAGGCCGTCGCCTTGAAGATCGCCGCCAGCGAGCTGTTCGCCGAGCGCCAGCGGCGCACGATCGACGGCGCGCGCTCGCTCGCTCAGGAGCTTCTGGATGCGAGCCCTCCCACCGCCGGCGTCAAGGTGCTCACCGGCGGCACCGACGTGCACCTGCTGCTCGTGGATCTGCGCGACGCCGAGCCGGCGCTCACCGGCAAGCAGGCGGAGGACCGGCTGCACGAGATCCAGATCACGGTGAACCGCAACGCCGTCCCGTTCGACCCGCGTCCGCCGATGGAAGCCTCCGGGCTGCGCATCGGCACGCCTGCGCTGGCGACCAGGGGCCTGCAGCACGAGGACTTCGTAGAGGTTGGCCGGATCCTCGCGGCTGCGCTCGCGCCCGAGTACGAACGGGCGGGCGTCGGCGGAGCGGGCGGCACGCTGGCCGAACGCGTCGCCGCGATCGCCGAGCGCTATCCGCTGTACGAGACGCTTGCTGCTGTGACATCGGCATAGCCGCGGCGCTTGCGACCTCCCGGCCTGCGATGCTTCGCGAGAGCCGATGGCGCATACAAACGAGCTCGACGCGCTTTACGCCTTCCTGGCAGCCGCGGTCGTCACCGCGCTGCTGACACCCCTCACGATGCGTTTCGCGAGGGTCGTCGGCGCGATCGACGAGCCGCGCGAGCGCGGTCTGTCCGATCGCCCCACGCCCCTGCTCGGCGGGATCGCGATCTTCATCGGGGTGCTGATCGCCGGCCTGATCTGGCTGCCTGCGGGCTACGCCGCCGAACAGCAGCCACAGCTGTGGCAGGGCGTGTTGCTGGCGGGCGCGGTGATCACGCTCGTCGGGGCGCTGGACGACCGGTTCGACCTGCACCCTGCCCTGAAGCTCTGCGGCCAGGTGCTGGCCGCCGTGATCGTCGTGCACTTCGGCGTCGCCGTCAAGACGATCACGCTGCCGTTTGCCGGCAGGCTGTCGTTCCCAAACACCGGGCCGATGGACGCCGGGCCGATCGTGACGGTGATCGGGCTCGTGTTGATGATGAACGTCGTCAACTTCTCAGACGGCGTCGACGGCCTCGCGGCCGGCGTGTGCATGATCATCGCCGCGACGATGGCGATCATCGCCTTTGACCTGAACCGCCAGCAGCCGGGTGTGCTGGCGGCGCTCACCGCCGGCGCGGCGCTCGGCTTCCTGATCTACAACTTTCCGCCCGCATCGAGCTTCATGGGCGACTGCGGCGCACAGCTGCTCGGCCTGCTGATGGGTGTGATCACGGTCGAGGCGGCCGTCAAGACCGAGGCGGTCGTGTCGCTCGTGCTCCCGTTGATCCTGCTCGCGGTGCCGTTTTTGGACACGACCTTCGTCGTGCTCAAGCGCCTGAAGTACAGGCAGCCGATCTACAAGCCCGACAGCGAGCACTTCCACCACCGAATGGCGCGCATCGGCTTCAGCGGGCGGCGCACGATCGCCTACCTGTACGCGTGGACGCTGATGCTCGCCGGCCTCGCGCTGGCGCTGCGATTCGTGCCCTACAGCGACCACAAAGGCCGCTACTACACGGGCTGGACGCTCGTGATGCTCGCCATCGGGCTCGTCGTCGTGGCAGCCAGCATCTATCTCGTGTATGTCCTCGAGATCCTCAAGTTCAGACGTCTGGATGCGATTCGCTTACGGCGGATCCGCCCCGACGTCTCACCAGCGGAGATCGACATGGACGTCGCGAAGCATCTGGAAACCGGCGAGTTCGAGGCGGTGTCGCGCGCCGGGGATCGCGAGGTGGACGTGCTCGATGGCGCCACCGGGGCTGAGCAACGGGTCGGCAAGCGGGAGATGGATCAGGACGGCGTAGGCGCAGGCAACGAGCGTGGCGGTGCGCAGGCGCCGATTGTCGCTGACGGCCGCTAGCGGCAGCGGCCAGACTGCATACCAGGGCAGCAGCCACGCCGTCGAGGCGAGCAGCGCGAGCGTCGACCAGCCCGCCGCCACGCGCCAGTCGCAGCCGCGCGCGGTGCGCCACAGGGCGTAGAGGAGCACTGCCAGGAAGCCGGCCACGTACAGCTCGCGCCACCAGCTGGGGGTCCCGCTGAGTCCCACCAGGCGCGCCGTCTCGGCCGGCAGGCTGTGCGTCGCCACGAGCTGCTGTTGCTCGCCGATCGCGCCGATGAAGCCGAGCGCGTGGGCGCCGAAGCCGATCACCCCCACGACCGCCACCGCCGCGAGGGCCGCAACCGTGATCAGCGCCACCCGCAGCCGCTCGCGCCCGCCTCGTGAGCCGAGAACGAGGAACGGAAGCGCGAGTCCCGCCGTCAGCTTCACGCCCACGCCGGCCGCAAGCGCGACTGCTCCCGCACGCATGCGCCGGCTCGCTCCCGCGCTCAGCGCCAGCGCGCCGCTGAGCGCCAGCACCAGCAGCGTATCGTTGTGCGCGCCGCCCACAGCGAGCACCAGCAGGACCGGATTCAGTCCCACGAACGCGCTCGCCCACGCCGGCGACCGACCGAGGCGCCCGGCGGCGCGCGCGATCAGCGCGACGGCGGCGAGGCTGGAGCCGACCGCTATCGCCTTGAAGGCCCAGAGGCCGCCCGCGAGGCCCAGCGGCGCGATCGCGTAGCTCGCCAACGTGAACAGGGGCCCGTAGGGGGAGCTCTGAAACGGCCACCCGATGAACCTGAAGACCGGGTCCGTCGGCGCTTGCGCAGGGAAATGGGTGTAGGGGTCGAGCCCGTGCAGCGCTCCCAGCCGCGCGAATGCGAGGTAGCCGAACACATCCTGGGAGATCAGCGGAGGGCCCAGCAGGAGGATCACGTTGGCGAGCACGATCGCGCCGACGAGAGCGCCGACTGGGACGCGGCGCACCGTCGCCAGCACGACCACATAGCTGGCGCACATGACCAGCATCAGCGCCTGGAAGCCGGAGGTGGTGATCCCGATGTGCAGGCCGCCCAGGGGCCCTGCCAGCCAAGCCGGCCAGCCGCCGCTTCGGCCTGGCACATACACCGAGGGCGCCGAGGCCGCTCCGGCACTGATCATGAAGACGCACGCAACGATGCCGAGCAGCCCGGCGGCGCCCAGCGCTCCGGTCACGCCCGCGGATCGGCGGATACCTCCCCGCCCGTCTTTGCGCGTAAGCCGTCGGTCGGCTGTCGGAGCGCTCGAGATGGGGATCGCGGCGGGTATGAGGCCCATTGTTGCGTCTCGCCGGCGAGCGAGCGTCCAGCGTGAGCGGTACTCTAGAAACCTAGCTGCGCGGTCGGGGTATAGCCGTGCGTGGACACGCAGGCGCCGGGGGCGCCCCAGCAGCGCACATCCTAATGCGACGCCGCAACCGCAAGAGCAGACCACGGCCTTCGGGTTCCAACCGTGCGCGACGCGTGCTGATCCTCTCAGCCGACGTGGGCGAGGGTCACGCGGCGGCCGCGAGGGCTCTGGCCGGACAGCTCGAAGCATCCCAGCGGCCCGCCGAGGTCACCGTCATCGACGGTCTCGCCGCGATGGGCCCGTTGCTGCGGCCGGTCGTCGAGGATGGCTACCGCGTGCAGCTGCGCTTCTTCCCCTGGACTTACACCGTCGTCTACTGGCTGCTCGAGAGCGTCGCGCCGATACGTGTGCTCGCCCGCAAGCTGCTGTGCCTGTTCGGGTCGCGTCCGCTCGCAAGACG
>JBOGXX010000265.1:0-5678 GCA_050696475.1 Solirubrobacteraceae bacterium
TCGAGGACCCGATCGAGTTCGTGCACAGCGACAAGCGCTCGGCCATCAACCAGCGCGAAGTCGGGATGGACACGGCTTCGTTCAAGCGCGCGCTGCGCCGCGTGCTGCGCCAGGACCCCGACGTGATCCTGGGGGGGGAGATGCGCGACGAGGAGACCGTCCAGACGGCCCTCTCGGCGGCGGAGACCGGTCACCTCGTGCTCTCCACGATCCACACGGTCGCCGCGACCGAGTCGATCAACCGCATGCTCGACTTCTTCCCGCCGCATCAGCACGCTCAGGCCCGCAGCATGATCGCCGGCACCGTCAAGGGGGTCATCTCCCAGCGGCTGGTTCCCGGCGCGGACGGCGGGCGCGTCGCCGTATGCGAGATCCTGCGCATGACCGGCCGCGTCCGCGACATGATCGTGGACCCCGCGCAGACGGGCAAGCTGGTCGAGGTGATCACCGGCGGCGGCTATTACGGAATGCAGACCTTCGACCAGGCCCTGTTTGGTCACGTCAAGGCCGGCCGGGTGACCTTCGAGGACGCGATGCGCGTCGCCTCCAGCCCGCACGACTTCAAGCTGCTGATGCAGTCAGAAGGTCGCAAAGGCACCACCATGGAGGACGTCGCCGCCGCGGAGGCCAACCGCGAGGCCGACTCCAAACCCTCGCTCAGCGCCGCCTGAGCGCGCCGGCATCGCGTCACAACCTTACTTCAGTTGGTAAAGTAAAGGGCCGAATGGCCCTGAACGAAACTTGTCCGGTATGTCTGACCGCAGAGATCGTATGCGGCAAGTGGACGCTGCTGCTCGTACGGGAGCTCGCCGAGGGCCGTTCGCGGTTCTGCGAATTGGAACGGTCGCTCGCAGGGATCAGCCCGCGAACTCTGTCCTTGAGGCTGCGTGCGCTGGACGAGCAGGGCATTGTCGAGCGCAGTACCTTCCCCGAGGTGCCGCCGCGCGTCGAGTATGCGCTGACGGAGAAGGGGCGGGCGCTGCTGCCGATCATCGACCACATGCGCGCCTACGGCGAACAGTGGCTCGCCGAGGAGTGTGCGCGGAGCGCATCCTCACGATCAGAGCTCAGCCGGCCCGCGCTCGTCGCGCTCTAGGACTCAGACCCGCTCGCTCGAGCTCGCGCGAGAGCCGGCCATCAGCTCGGGGCGGAGGATCGTGTTCGCATCGACCGCGCCTGCGACGCGGTACCCCAGCGGCGCGAGATGCTCCGCGATCCAGCTCTCCGGAGGGGTCTCCAGGACTATCAACGGTCGGCAGCGTGCAATCGTGCGCATGGCGCCGACCAATGCCGCCTGCTCGTGACCCTCGACATCCAGTTGGATCAGGCCAACCCGTCGATCGCGTGGGACGGTCTCGTCGATTGCCACGAGGTTCACCTCTTCGTTGCTGACCTCCGTCGTGAGATCGCTGACGAGATGGCTGGCCCCTCCCAGCGGCTGTCCCTTTGCGTCGCTGGTCGCCAACAAAGCGGTAGCGCGCTCCTGGTGCAATCCGGCATGGGTGAGCACCACGTTCTCTAGCTGGTTGAACGTGATCGTCACCTGTGCACATTCATAGCTCTCTCGATTGGGCTCAAACGCCCACACGAGCGCACCGGTCTCTCGGGAGCGTGCCAGCGCGGGGATGAAATCGCCAAAGAACGTGCCCGCGTGCACGACATCACTGGCAGGGTCGGCGCTCCTCAGGAGATCCAGAGTGTCGGACTCCCACACGCGCGCATCGAGAACCCTACGCGCGGCCGGCCGGTGCAGAGCCGATCGCGGAACCCAATATGAGCCGTGTCGATTACTCGCCCCAACACCGTCAGGCGCATCCTCTGGGGGCGCAAGGGCATCCTCGAGCTGCTGCGCCGCCGTGAACGCCGTACGCCCCCTGGCGCCCGAGCCGCTCGCGGGGGGTTCTCCGGAACCCAGCCGTAACTGACGCCCCAAGACCACAAACGGCCTCAAGGTGCGCTTGATCGGATACGGTATCCTACGGCGACCCGCCGCTCCCAGCATCACACGAGGCTATCACCGTCACTACTTCGGCGTCTACGGTGCGAGGAAAGTCTGTCGAGGGAGGTGCCGCGAAGCGGTCGATATGGCCCGCTGCACGCTCGAGCGGCGATATCACATTTCCGGTGTTCACATCGCACTCTCGCAGTGACCATGGTGAGCCCGAATTTCTTCATGGTATGATCGCGCGGTGAAGATCGTAGCGCTGCTCCAGAGCTACAACGAGCAACGCTTCATCGGCGACTGTTTGGATCATCTAGCCGCGCATGACATCTCAGCGTATCTCGTCGACAATGAATCGACGGACGACACCGTCGCGATAGCTGAACGCCGACTGGAGAAAAACCTGATCGGCATCGAGACGCTTGCACGCGACGGTCACTTCGCGCTGCACGCGCAGCTAAGGCGGAAGGAGGAGCTTGCCCAGAGCCTGGACGCCGACTGGCTGATGCACCTCGACACTGATGAATTCCGAGCTTCACCCGACTACGGACGCTCGCTCGCGCGGGCGATCGAAGACGCGGACGAGGCCGGGTTCAACGCTGTGAACTTCCTCGAGTTCGTGTTTGTGCCCACGCTTGAGGCGCCAAACCACGACCATGCTGACTATCTCAGGACGATGCGCTCGTACTATCCGGTGCTGCCGCAGTTTCCGAACCGCCTGAACGCATGGAAGCGCCAGGACGGGCCGATAAACCTGACGAAGTCCGGTGGTCACTGGGTCAGCTTCCCGGGCCTGCGCATGGCGCCGCGCTCGATGTACTCACGTCACTACCTGTTTCTGAGCTTGCCCGACGTCGCCCGTAAGTTCGGATCCAAGCGCTACGCACCGGAGGAGGTGGCCCGCGGATGGCACCACTGGCGGGTCGACCAGACGCCGGCGAGCATCGAGCTCCCTTCCGAGCGCGATCTTCGCACCTATACGGCAGACCATCTACTCGATCCGTCCAAGCCCTACAAAAGCACCGGGCGCGTGCTCGGCCAGGCCGAGGAGCGCCTGCTGGTGCAGCGCCGATGGTTGCGCCACCACTCACCACAATGGTTCAAGCGGGCACTCAGGCGCTCCCGGTTGCGGCCCTCGTCGCCGACGGCATCGACCGAGGGTGAGATGCCGAGGTAGGCGCCGCCTCTGGCGCCGATCAGTCAGCTGCCTCGTCGGTCCACGCCGTCGTAGCCCCACAGGCTCAGCAGGTCGCGATCGAGATATTCGCTGAGCGCAAGAACCTCAGGTTTGAAGCGCTCTCGTAGCTCGAGCATCACGCTCTGCTCGGGCGGACGGGCGGCGGCGCTGACGACGTGCTCGCGAAAGGCGCGCACCGAACCACGCCGGAGTCGCTGCGTCGTGAGCTTCCGGATCGCCCGCCGAGTCGATCGCGCAAGCGGGCTTCGGCTTTTCATCAGTGAGTCAAGGGCGTATCTTGCGCGTACCGAGCGCTGGTTGCGTGTCGTGACATTCGTGTTGACAACCTGGATCGGGGGCTCGTCGTCGACAGCGAGAAAACGCAGCACCTTTCTGACGGTCGCTTGGTTGTCGTTTCGAAAGTCGTCGTAGATGAGCACGAGCACTTGATCCTGCTGCAGGCGCGCGTGGTAGCGAGACAGTTGGTCGACATAGCGGACGTGATCGGCGTACTGCAGCAGCTGCGGACGGTGTGAGCGCGGAGGAAGGCTCTTGCCTTCACTCCTGGCCTGATCGAGAGAGATCGCGCGAAGCAGGTCGTTCTCGGCCTCCACACCCCAGCCGAGGAACATCTGATGCAGCGACTGAAGAAAGGTGGCGGGGTCTCGCAAGATCGCGATGATGCGCGCCCGTGGCTGCAGATCGGCGATCCGGTCGGCGGCTGTGTGAGACCACAGGTAGAACGTCGATGCCTCCCCGACGCGCTGCTCCGGACCGGCGGCCTCGAACAGCGCGAGATAGCTCTCGAGGGTACGCGGGTAAGGGGCCTCCCTCCGTGCCGTGGCGAACTTCGGGTGCGGCGCGAGGTCACTTGCCAGAAACAGCGGCTCCTTGACATCTGACATATAGATCTGAGGGTGCTCCCGGAGCATCTCGTAGAGAGAGGTCGTTCCCGTCTTTGGAGACCCGACGATGTAGAAATCAGGCATCCTCGACGGCTCTCCGTGGCGCATCGCCGACATTGCCACATTCTAGGGGTTGCTTCGCCGACGCCGACTACGGGGTTCCCGGGCCAGAAGGTGCGATCCGGCGTCTGCTCGAGGGAGACTCTCTCACGTCTCACAAGAACGCCGGCAGCGGTTCGTCCGCCACCGACGGCAGCGCGAGCGCGCGCAGCAGGCGCCCTGCCATCGTCCGCGAGGTGAACTGCCGCGAGTGCTCCTTTGCTATCCGCCCAAGGCGCTCAGCTGTCGCTGGATCGCACAGGTCACGCATCGCGCCCAGCAGCTGATCCTCGTCGCGGGGATCGACCACGAGGCCGCCGTCACCGACGAACTCGGCCGCGCCTCCGGCGCAGGTGGCGATGCTCGGAATGCCCCATGCTCCGGCCTCCACGTAGGCGAGTCCCGCCGGCTCGTGCAGTGATGGCATCACAAAGCATGTGGCCTCGGCGAAGAGGCTCGCCAGGCGCGCGCGGTGGGCGCCGTCGGTGAGCTGCAGCACGCCGTGGCCTACGAGGCCATCGGCGTGCAACGGTGGATGCGCCCCCACGACGTCGAGCCGGGCCTCGGGCACCTCTGCGCGCAGACGGGAGAACGCGGCGAGCAGACGCTCGCCGTTCTTGCGTGCCCAGTCTCGCCCTACGAACAGGAAGCGCGGCGTGCTCCAGGCGCGCGTGAACGCTCCCGGCGGCTCGAAGTTGCGTCCGACGCCGACGACGTGCACCTTCTCGACCGGGATGCCGTAATCCGAGACGACGGACGCCGCTGCCCAATGGGTACTCACGCAGCAGCCCCGCGCTCGCCGGTAGGCGTTACGTTGACGGTTCACACGCGCTGCCACGGCCCAAGCCGGCATCGCCCGCCATTCCTGGTAATCCTCGTTGCGCGCTTGCACAGCGGTCATGTCCTCGAAGGTGACCAGCGGCACGCCGGTCCTCACCAGATAGCCGGTGCCGATCTGGATGAGGCCGTCGAGTGGCTGCGCCTCGCGCAAGCGTCGGTTGGCAAGCGCGGATCTCGCGGCGGCGACCGCTGGCGTTATCACGCCCACGCGACGTAGTTCACGTGGTGAAACCGGCAGGCCGGCGCGAGCGATCGACGCGACCATCAGGCCGCCGGCGGCCAACGAGAGCCACCGCGAGATCTGCGGCGAGCTGTCGACGTTGATCGGGAGTACCTCAATCCCGAGCTCCTCGAGACCGCTCACAACGCCGCTGGAGGTGCCCGACCACCTGCCACGCGCAGTGGGGTCACCCGGGAACATCACTCCAACGGTCGCGGTCATCGGCAGCGCGATGTTATCGCTGGAGATGACTCTCGGGCACCTGGGCCACGGCGCCTCCGAACGGCCCTTGCAAGTCGTGGTGCCCCGGCAGGAGCCCGGGCGCGCAGCGCGAAATCAGGCACCATGCGTTCACTACAGCTGCATGCAGCGCTCACATGCCACGCCGAAGCGGTCGCAGCTGAGCTCCACGCGGAGATCGCAAACGGCGCCGAGGTGTCCTTCGAGCTCGAGCGCCAGAGCGGGAGCAGGGCGTCCTCAGGCGTTGCGCTCTTC
>JBOGXX010000266.1:0-2412 GCA_050696475.1 Solirubrobacteraceae bacterium
GGGCATGCCCGAGCAGACGCCGAGCGGGCCGCCGCCGCATCGGATGCGCGGCTTCTGGTGGTTCGTGCTGGGTCTGCTCGCGCTGAACTGGCTGTCGCTGCTGTTCTTTCAGCCCGCCACGAGCGAACAGCGGGTGACGGTGCCATTCAGCCCGTACTTCCTCGAACACGTCAAGGGTGGGCAGGTCGGCACGATCTCCTCCAAGGGAGACACGATCCAGGGCAAGTTCGAGGCCAAGCAGCGCTACCCGGCCAGCGACAAGAAGGCCACCCCCACGAAGCTGTTCGCCACCCAGGTGCCGAGTTTCTGGAACGGGAGCCAGCTGTCCGCGCTGCTGCAGGAAAAGGGGGTGAGGATCAACGCCGAATCGACGAGCACGAGCCAATCGCTGCTGGCGGAGCTGCTGCTCGGCTTCGGCCCCACGCTGCTGATCGTCGGCCTGTTCGTGCTGATCTATCGCCGTGCCGCGAAGGCCGGCGGAGGCATGGGCGCACTGGGCAGCTTCGGGCGCTCGCAGGCGCGGCGCGTCGATCCTGAGAAGATCCGCGTCACGTTCGCCGACGTCGCGGGGATCGACGAGGCCAAGGCCGAGCTGACGGAGATCGTCGACTTCCTGCGAAATCCGGATAAGTACGGGCGCCTCGGTGGGCGCATGCCCCACGGCGTGCTGCTCTCAGGGGCTCCGGGAACGGGCAAGACGCTACTCGCTCGGGCTGTGGCCGGCGAGGCGCACGCGGCCTTCTTCTCGATCTCCGCCTCGGAGTTCATAGAGGCGATCGTCGGCGTCGGCGCCTCGCGCGTGCGCGACCTGTTCGCCAAGGCCAAGGAGGCGGCGCCGGCGATCATCTTCATCGACGAGCTCGACGCGATCGGGCGCTCGCGCCAGGGGCAGGTGTCCGTGACCGGCGCCAACGACGAGCGCGAGCAGACGCTCGACCAGATCCTCACGGAGATCGACGGCTTCGACTCCTCCGAGGCGGTGATCGTGCTCGCGGCCACCAACCGACCCGACGTGCTCGACCCGGCGCTGCTGCGCGCCGGTCGCTTCGACCGCCGCGTCGCCGTACAGCCACCCGACCGCAACGGTCGCGCCGCGATCATCGCCGTCCACACCCGCTCGATGCCGCTCGACGTCGACGTCGACATGCAGGCACGGGCCTCCCGCAGCCCCGGCATGGTCGGCGCCGACCTCGCCAACCTCGCCAACGAGGCCGCCCTGCTGGCCGCGCGGCGAGGGCACACGAAGGTCCAGATGAGCGACTTCACAGACTCGCTGGAGAAGATCATGCTCGGCTCCCCCCGCGGCATCCTGCTCTCGCCTGGCGACCGCGAGCGCACCGCCTACCACGAGTCCGGCCACGCGCTCGTGGGCATGCTCACGCCGGGGGCCGATCCCGTACGCAAGGTGTCGATCATCCCGCGCGGCATGGCACTCGGGGTGACACTGTCAACACCGGACTCCGACCGCGTCTCCTACACGCTCGATGAGCTGCAGGCGAAGATCAGGGTCGCGCTGGGCGGACGCGTCGCCGAGGAGGTGGTCTACGGTGCGATCACCACCGGTGCGGAGGCCGACATCCAGCAGCTCACCCAGATCGCGCGCCGGATGGTCGGGCGCTGGGGGATGAGCGACACGATCGGCCCGATCGCCGTGCTCGCAGACGAGGGGCAGGGCATGTTCCTGCCGGGCGCCAGCGAGACCTCCCAGGAGACCCAGCGCGTCCTCGACGAGGAGGTGCACACGCTCGTCGAGAGCGCCCACCAGGCGGTGACACAGATGCTCGAAGAGCACCGCGACCAGCTCGAGGGCCTCGCGCAGGCGCTGCTGAAGGCGGAGACGCTCGATGCAAGCGATGCCTACGCCGCCGCGGGCGTGCCCTTGGCAGAGCAGGAGCCCGCTCCCGCCCCAGCCTGACGGCTTGCAGGCTCACCGTGTGTGAGCCCGCCACGTGTGAGTTCAGGAGGGGCGTGGCTTGCGCCGCGGGTCAGCCGGCTTTGGCGGGAAGCGCTTGCGCTCCTCTGCGGTCATCTTGCGAATCTTCAGTGATCCATCCTTCAGCTGCCGCTGGACGTCCTCCAGCTTTGCTCGACGCTTCTCGGCGGCGCGATCTGCCTGTGTGACCATGCATCCAGGTTAGCGCGGCAACCGCCATGACACCTGTGGTTTAAAGCTGGATGTCAGCCTGCGAGCGCCCGTCCCGAGCGCTGAGCGTCGGCGAACGTCACCAGGCGCCCGCGCTCCTCATCCCACAGCTTCAGGCGAACCGCTCGCAGCCCATCGGCGAGAGAGAGGACGGGCACGTCGTGGAAGATCGGGTTCTCGTCGTGGGCGGCCTGCAGGTTGTAGTTGGGGATCCGCGAGCACAGGTGGTGCACGTGGTGGAGCCCGATGTTGCCCGTGAAGTACTGGAG
>JBOGXX010000267.1:0-10411 GCA_050696475.1 Solirubrobacteraceae bacterium
CCACCGGCAGGCGCGAAGAAGCGCACATTCACGTGTGGTCGCTTCGGAAAGCGCGCGATGTCGGTGGTGCCGGCGACCGAACAGCACAATATGCGAGCCTCGGGCACAGCCTCGGCCAAACGGCCGAGGCCGCTGCGGGCGCGCAAATCTCGGCCGAGGCTGCGGGTGCCCTCCAGGAAGATGCCGAGACAGGCGCCAGCGCGCAACTCCGTGCGAGCGCGCTCGAGCGCCGCCGCATCGGTCGTTCCCCGTTCAATCGGGATCTGCCCCATGCCGTCGAGGATGCGGTCCAGCCCCTTGATCCGCCACATCGACGCCTTCGCCAGCGCGCGGATCTGCCGCCGACGCAGCGCAGCGACACCGACCGCCACCGGATCCCAGTAGCTGTCGTGATTGACCGCCAGGAGCACCGGTCCGTGATTCGGTAGCTGCTCCAGTCCGACCACCGCGAGTCGACTCCAGCCGCGCACGATCGGCGAGCAGGCAAGCATGGCGGCAGAATAGGTGCGCTTGTCAGACCTGATCATCGACACGATATTGCCCGTTCAGCGCACCCAACGTCTGGTCGGCGTCCGGCATCGGAACTCAGGCTGGTATTGCGACCGGGGCGAAACCCTCATACGCTGGTTCGCGTTGCCGCCTACGTCACGCCTGGCCTGCACGACGGCGCCGTGATTACGTCCGGTTCAGAGGGCGGCCGTTTGGTCACCCTTCGATAGGTGCGCGCAGGTTGCCGACCGAGGTCAGCGAACTGCTCGCGGCGGTCGGAGGGCTGATTGTGCGCGCCAGTCCGCCGGCGTTGTCGAGCCATTCGATCTTCGTTGGCTCGGTTTCCTGCACGGCCTCCTCCCACTGCAACGTGAAGCGACGACGCTGGGCCCGACTGAGGTGGGTCGCCACGACGTCGGGCTCCAGCCTTTTCAGCTCAGCCGCAACGCGCGGCGCCGGTGGCGGTGGCGTGAACCAGAAGGCGTTTTCGCTGACAGGCACGACAACCGGAGGCGTTCCCCGATAAGCGATGCGCACCGAGGCGACGCCATCGGGCACAAGTTCGACGATCACGTCCTTGTACAAGTCCGGCCGGAAAGCCCGGTCAGCTTCGTCGATCGCAGCGAAGGGCTCACACCCGAGGGGTGCTGCGTTCCCGCTGCCTCCCATCTCGATGATGCAATCGACCGCCTCGACCAGGCGCCGGTGCTGATCTTCGACGAGTACCCGTCGCTCCCGCTCCCCGGCCGGCAGACAGTGGGCCGAGAGCACCGCTTCGGGGCGCCCGTACGCCGGGATCACGAAATAGCGTCGGCCGTCGGGGAGCCTGGTCAGCTGACGCACATAGGCGAGAGGATCGTGGCTTGCAACGGAGTCGAGAGCTCCTTGGCGGGCGCAGGTCGGGGCCCAAAGAGCCTGGATGCGGGTGGTTTGCAGGATGACGACAGGCGCGTAACGCTGGCCGTCGCCGTCCCGGCGGAGGAACCGCAGGCGGTGAGGACGAGGCCCAGCCCTGCAGTCAGCGCGACCATGCCGCTCAAGTAGGCAGACCGCCGCCGCCCGACGCGGATCTGGCCTAGCGTGCGGTCTCTCACCGACGACCCTCCGCGCTCTGACCGGTCACGACCGACCTCTTGCCGAGCGTCCACGCCACGCCTGAAACTACCGCGCCCGGGCCGAGGAGCGCCCGGTCGTCAAGGGTGCGTTCTCATCATCCAAGCCGGGTCGGGCTGATCCTCGGGGGGGTCGCTCGGCTGGTCTGAGCCCACCCTTTGCAGGGCTTTCGCTCGAAGCGGATGAAGGGATTCGAACCCTCGACCTTCGCCATGGCAAGGCGACGCTCTAGCCAGCTGAGCTACATCCGCAATGTCTGGCCATTCTAGCCGCCACGGGCGCCCTCGTGCGCGAAGGTGCCCTCAGACCGGGCGGCGCGCGCAGACCTGGTAGACGGCGGTGATGCCCGCCGTGAAGCCGTGTCCGGAGGCGCGCAGGTAAAGGCGCCAAACGCGGGTGCGCTCCATGCCCGCCAGTTCCTGCGCCCTGTCGATCTGCTCGTCCAGGCGCCGTGCCCAGTGACGAAGGGTTTCCGCGTAGTCCTCGCGGAAGCCCTCCACGTGCTGTGTGCGAAAGCCGGCGCGCTCGAGCGAGAGCTGGACACGAGAGAGCGGCAACGGCTCGCCGTCCGGGAACACGTAGCGCGTGGAGAAGAGGTCCTCCAGTGGCGTGGCTCCCGGATCCAGAGCGGCGATCGCGTGGTTCAGAAGCGTGCCGCCCGGCTTGAGCAGGTCGAACAGTGTCTCGGCGTACACGTCGATCTGCTTCTCGCCCACGTGCTCGGACATGCCGATGCTCGCGATCGCGTCATAGGAGGAGTGCGCCAGGCGCCGGTAGTCCTGCACGCGGATCTCCACTCGATCCGTCAGGCCGGCCTGCTCGACGCGTTCGCGCGCCATCGCCGCCTGGGGCTCGGACAGCGTGATGCCGGTCACGTGAACGCCGCACTCCCGGGCCGCGTGGATCGCGAACGCCCCCCAGCCGCAGCCCACGTCAAGCACGCTCATGCCCGGCTTCAGCTCGAGCTTTCTGGCCACCAGGTCGAGCTTCGTGCGCTGAGCCTCCTCCAGCGTGGTGGCGCCGCGCGAGAAGATCGCGCAGCTGTAGGTCATCGACTCGTCCAGGAACAGCGAGAAGAACTCGTTGCCCACGTCGTAGTGGTAGCGGACCGCCGCCGCGTCGCGCTCCGCGCTGTGCAGCGGGCCGCGCAGGATCAGCTCGAGACCGGGACGCTTGGGCAGGCCGCCGGGCGCGGCTGCCGCCACCAGCGCCAGACCGAGGCGAACGCGGTCGGCGACCGGCAGAGACGGCGGCTCCCATTCATCCACCACCAGGAACGCGCCATCGAGATCGTCCACCGCGAGCGAGCCATCGACATACGCACGCCCGAGACCCAGCGTCCCAGGTGCGCTGAGGAAGTGAGCGAGCGCCGTCGGCCTGCGAACGATGAAGGTCGGCGCCTGGCCCTCGGTTGAAGGGACCGAGTTCCCGTCCCAGAAACGAACGTTGAAGGGACGCGAGGGGAACACTCGCTGGAGTTCGTTGCCGAGTGGTCGGCTGGCCGTTATCAGCGCCATGGGGGCCCCTACGATTGCACAACCAGGCTCGCCCTTGAAGGTTGATCGCCCTAGGTCCCCGAGGCGCTCGTCGTTCACCTCATCCGCGGCGACCGGCCGTGCGCCGATAGCGGCCGCGACGCTCCCCGGAGCGGGCGAGACGAGCGCCGACCGGCGCAGCTGGAGTAGATCGAGGTGCACTGGCCAGCATCCGCCCGCGCGGGCATCGCGGCCTGAACCACAGGGCGATCGGCTAGCCTGAACGGATGCGCTTCTTCGGCCGCGACGACGCAACGTTGGTCGAGCCGGCCGCCGCCCTGCCCGGGCGAGAGCACGAGATGTCCGTGCCCGAGCGCCACGAGGTGCTCGACACGCCGCTGAAGGGGCCGTTTCCCGACGGCGTCCAGAGCGCGATCTTCGGCATGGGCTGCTTCTGGGGAGCCGAGCGCATCTTCTGGGATGCGCACAGCGTTTACACGAGCGCCGTCGGCTACGCAGGCGGGGTCACGCCCAACCCGACCTACGAGGAGGTCTGCAGCGGGCGCACCGGTCACTCAGAGGTGGTGCTCGTCGCCTTCGAGCAGGCAAAGACCAGCTACCAGGAGATGCTGAAGCTGTTCTGGGAGGGCCACGACCCAACGCAGGGCATGCGCCAGGGCAACGACGTGGGCAGCCAGTACCGCTCGCTGATCCTCTGCGGCGACGCGTCGCAGCTGGAGGCTGCGCAGGCTTCGATGAGCGCCTATCAGCAGGTGCTCTCCGCCGCCGGACACGGGACGATCACGACCGAAATCGTGCAGCTTTACCCGCAGCACCCCTTCTACTACGCCGAGGCCTACCACCAGCAGTACCTGGCCAAGAACCCCAGCGGCTATTGCGGGCTCGGCGGCACCGGCGTAGCCTGCCCGGTCGGCGTCAGCGTCTCAGCATCTGCGAGAGAGGACTGGAGCACCGGCAGCAGCCAGTAGCCCCCGCCCGCATTGATCGCGGATGGGGCCCGGCCGCACGCGCGCTCGGCTCGTCGCCTGACGCCCTACTCCTTGAGCCCCGTGAGCGCGCAGGGTGCGGCTGCATTCCAACCCGGCGGCGGCTGGTCCAGGTCCGTGATTCGCAGGATTCGGTCAGCGCTGAACTCGACTTCCTGCCAAATGCGCCTCACTAGCTCCACGCCAACCACGGTGGATGTCGCGAGGTTGCGCCCGCGTATCAGCAGCAGGCCATCAGGAGCAAGCCTTGCCTCGACGATCTCGGCGGAAAACGCTGAAGCACCCTCGCAGACTGCCTGCGTGAGTTCGCGCAGCCCATCGTGGCAGCGTAGGACCGGAGCGCAAGATCCAGCTTCTCCTCCGGCGTCATCCCTGTCCCCGCTCCTCGGCGAGCCGTTCGGCGGCAGCACGAGCCTCGTCGATGTCGGGGTGGGTCGTCAATCGCATCAGGAGACCATCGGCCGACCAGCAGATGGCCCATCCCTCCCGCTGATGGACTTGACCATCCACGCCGACCGGACGCCCCTCTTGGTTGACCAGCGCAAGCACGACCCCGTCGTCGAGCACGACGACCTCTTCGACTTCCATGCGAAGCTCGTCGAAATTGCCGAACCAGTCATCCAAGAAGCCACGAATTGCCTCTCGGCCTTCGTAAAAACCGCCCACCCCACGCCCGTCCAAGACCGCATCCGGAGCGAAGAAGCTCATTACCGCGTCGATGTCACGCTGATTCACTGCCTCGAAGGCAAGGCGCGTGAGCTCCACCGGGTCGGTGGCGGACCACTCCAGGCCCACCGCTTTGACGGCCTCGGCGCGGTTGTTGTAGTAGTCGACGCGCACGACCTGTCGATCGCGCATCTGCGCAACCATCGCGTCCTGCCGGTCGAGTGTCACGCCGCTCTCGCGTCCCGTGGCTGTCATGCGCAGGACCACCACGACGCGCTCGCCGGCGTCGATCCACTCCTCGGCTTCGATGCTGTACTCAGACATAACGGCAGCCCAGTTTTCAATCCACCGTCCGTACCCCGCATGGCCCCGATACTCGCTGGTGTCGAGCATTAGGTCGTGATCGTGAACCTCGACCTCCTCGTGCAGTGTGTTCCAGGCTGGTTCACCGGTCGCGACGAAGTATGCGAATGCCTCCTGGACGATCTCCACGTTCTCCTGCGCCACCGCCTACCCGCTCTCCTCGGCCGCCGGGCTGCTGAGGTTGCCAGTAGTCGACTGACGGCAGCGCCCGCGGGCGCGTCTCAGTCGCCAGGGCTTCTCCTCGCGCCTGCTCACGGCGCGGCGACGCCACCCCGGTAGGGCAGGCCTCCCGCCGCTCGCATCGCCCGGTTCTGGTGGTTGGTCACGTACCAGTAGTGAAACAACAGCGGGACGATGATGATGGCACCGGGAAAGTAGAGCAGAAACGCTGTGATCGGTTCGATCTGATCCTGCTTCGGTATGCCCGTCAGACGCTGGGCTCGCTTGATCCGCTGACCGTAGTTGTAGACCGACAGGAGCGGCGCGACCCACACCGTAAACCACCCCAACACAAGGGCGCTCACCGACATCGCCGGACTCGACTGACCGAGGTTCTGGTCGTCCTTGGCGATCCCAACGTCCTTCAGCTCGTTGTTGACGAAGTAATACCAGCACAACCCGTAGATGCCGAGGGTGACAACAGTGAGGCCGAGGCCAACCCAGAAACTGCGGATCTTCCCTTCACCGCCTCGTCCGAACTCGACTTCCTGAGCCATAGCTCCTCCCCAGTAGCTCGCCATCGCGGATCGTACAGGCGCCGACGCTACGGTGACAGGCCGCATCCGGCCCCAAGCCGGCTGGGCCACTTCAGGCGAGCGCGATCGCCGGACGGGCGGGGTGGCTAGGACGTTCCCGCTCTGACCGGTGTCGGTGTCGGCGACCACGCCGGCTGCGAGCCACCGAGCGTCGGCACGTCCGACGGGTAGACCTCGTTGCCGTGGATCGCGTGATCACCGACCTCCAGCTCCTCGTCGGAGAGTCGCAACGGGAGGAAGATCCCGATGACCTTGAGGATCACGAACGTAGCCACTGCCGTGTAGGCGATCACCCACGCGGCTGTCTCGGCCTGCCAGCGCAACAGCGTCCAGCCGCCTCCGAGCAAGAGGCCCGTCTTGCCCGGCAGGTTCCCGGCACCGCCCACACCGATGTACTCCACGACCGCAGGATCGGCGAGCAGCCCGACCAGCAGGCCGCCAAACAGGCCGGCGATCCCGTGGGTATAGATCACCCCCAACGTATCGTCGACGCTGCGGAACATCGGCGCTCGGCTGAGGTAGCGGATCGCGAACCACACGATCGTCGCATCCACCACACCGATGACGATCGAGCCCCAGCCGTTGACGAACCCGGCCGCCGGGGTGATGCCCACCAGGCCCGTGATCATTCCGTTGATCGCACCGATCATCGACGGCTTGTCGCGGAAGATGTAGTCCCAGGCGATCCACACCATCATCGCGACCGCCGTGCAGAGGTTCGTGTTGATCACCGCCGCCGAGGCATCGGCGCCGGCGTAGTAGGAGTCTCCTCCGTTGAAGCCGTTCCAACCGAGCCACAGCAGACCCGCCCCGACCGCCAGCATCAGCAGGTTGTTGGGGGCATCGATCTCTCGATCTCGTTGCAGTCGCGGCCCGATCACCGCCGCGAACACGAACCCTGAGACGCCTGCCGAGAGGTGGATGACGTATCCACCGGAGTAGTCCAGCGCGCCGTGCGCGGCGAAGTAGCCACCGCCCCAGATCAGGAACGCGTTGACCGCGTACACGAACGTGATCCACAGCGCCACGTAGGGAATCCAGGCCTTGAAGTTGACGCGGCCGAGAACCGACCCCAGCGCCAGGATCGGCGTGATCGCCGCGAACACGAACTGGAAGTAGACGAGCGACGCCTCCGGGAAGTGCAGCGGCGGGCCTTCCGTCACCGACGGGATCACCGCCTGGGCCTCCTCGCCGGCGTGGCTCAGCACGCTGCCGGGTTCTCCCAGCAACGTGCCCAGGAAGCCTTTCGTCCCGAAGACGCCCGAGCCGCTGTGGGCGATCGGGCTGCCGAAGCCCATCTTGAACGCCCAGAGGCACCAGACGATGAGCGTCACGCAGAACGCCACGAACGTGAGCATCATCGCGTTGACTGACCAGCGCTTCTGCATGACGCCGCCGTACAGGACCGCGAGGCCCGGCAGGCTCATCAGCCCGACGAGCGTCGCCGCGGTCATCTGCCATGCGTTGTCCCCCGCGTTCAGCCAACTTGGGTATGACAGCCAGGTCATGTGCCTCCGGTCCCGACGGTTGTTTGCGGTCGAGCGCCCACCGCGCGCAGCACGGACGCCGCTCACCAATGACAGCCGCTATGAAATCCGGGACGCGAGAACCCGGGTAGGGCCATCCTGGCCAACACTTGCCGCGGGACTTTCGACATCTGTCCAGATGACCCGCGGAGCCCGCTGCGGCGCAGCCGGCACCGGACGCGGGCGCGGCTCAGCCGCGGAGCGCCAACGGGAATCCCGCGCGGCGACAGGACGCCTGCAGCTCGGCGGCCACCTGCCTGAAGGACTCGCGCGAAGCACACACCTTCCTGCGCAACGGCTCGGAGAGCCGTTTGGACTGGTCCATCATGATCATGGCGGCGAGCCTGTCCGTCAGGACTGCGGGGATGCGTCCGGCGCACCGGCCTGTGGCTGGAAGGCGAGCGCAGCCGAGTTGATGCAGAAGCGTTGCCCATCCGGCCCGGGGCCGTCGTCGAACACGTGTCCAAGGTGTCCCCCGCAGTTTCGGCACAGGACCTCCGTGCGGCGCACGAACAGGCTGTTGTCGGGACGCAGCTCAACCGCGTCGGCCACCGCCGGCTCGGTGAAGCTCGGCCAACCGGTGCCCGAGTCGAACTTGGTGTCGGCGCTGAAGAGCATCACCCCGCACGCCGCGCAGCGATAGTCGCCCGACTCCTTGTTGTAGACGTACTCGCCGGTGAAAGGCGGCTCGGTGCCCGCCTTGCGCAGCACCTCGTACTGAGCCGGCGTGAGCTCCCGCCGCCACTGATCATCGCTCTTTACTACCGCAGACTCGCCGGAGGCCATCGTCAACGTTTTAGCACTCGCACGTGGACGCTGCTGGAGTGCTACGCTGAACCTTCCGCTTACGGAAGCTTGCATTTTTTACGCTTGCGGCAGGTTTCGGCGGATTCCAGAGAAGGCTCGACGATATGGTCAACATCCGGACACAGTCCCCTCAGACGCGCGCCGCGGGAGGCTCCCGCTTCGGCGTGGCCGCGGAACACGCCTCCTACAGGTGGTGGGCGCTGTCGTGCACGAGCCTCGGCATGCTGCTGGCGGCGACCAACTCGGGCACCCTGATCATCGCCCTGCCGGACCTCGAGCGCTCGCTGCACACGAGCCTGCTGGCGCTCGTGTGGGTGATCCTCGCCTACCTGATCGCAGCTACTGTGCTCGTGCTCATGGCCGGCCGGCTGAGCGACCTCTTCGGACGCAAGCGCGCGTATGTGGGCGGCTTCGTCGTCTTCGCGCTCGCCTCGCTCGGTGCGGGCTTCTCCGCCGACGCCACGACGCTGATCCTGTGGCGCGTGCTGCAGGGGATCGGCTCCTCGTTCTTGTTCGCAAACGCAGCCGCGCTGGTGACGGATGCCTTCCCCAAGAAGGAACTGGGCCTGGCGATGGGCGCCAACACGATGGTCGCCGCGATCGGGCTCGTGCTCGGACCGGTGCTGGGCGGCGTGCTCGTGTCGATCTCCTGGCACTGGGTCTTCTGGTTCAACGTCCCGTTCGCGCTGATCGGCGCCGCCTGGGGGGCGCTGGTCCTGCGCGAGCTCGCCAAACCCGACTCCGTCCGCGGCTACGACGTGCTCGGCACGAGCACGTTCGTCGTCGGGCTCACCGGGCTGGTGTTGGGCGTCTCACGCGGCGGCCTCAGCGGCTGGAAGGACCCGGTGGTGATCGCCGGCCTGAGCGCAGCCGTGGTGCTGCTGCCGCTGTGGGTGGCGATCGAGCACCGATCACGAGCGCCGATGCTCGACCTGCAGATCTTCCGCGACCGCCTGTTCGCCGCCGCCAGCGCCGCTGCGTTCATCAACGGCCTCGCGCGCTTCGCACTGATGTTCTTGTTTGTCTTCTACTTCCAGGGTGCCCAGGGCGACTCCCCGATCGACGCGGGCATCAAGCTGATTCCACTCGCGCTGGGGATGCTGATCGCCTCGCCGCTGGCAGGGCTCTACGCCGACCGCCACGGCTCGCGCACGCTGGCGGCCCTCGGCATGCTCGGGAGCGCAGCAGGGCTCGCCGCCATGACAACGCTTCAGGTGCGCTCCTCGTACTGGCAGAGCGCGCTGTGGCTGGCGATCGTGGGAGTCGGCTCGGGCATGTTCAACAGCCCCAACACAGCAGCGATGATGGGCGTCGTCCCCGCGAACCGCCGCGGCATCGCCGCCGGCGCGCGCACGCTGTTGCAGAACACCGGCGCCGTGCTCTCGATCGCGTTCGTGCTCGCGATCGTCACCTCGGCGGTGCCCAAAGCGACACTGTTCGCGGTCTTCTCCGGGCTCGCCAAGGGGCTCTCGCAGGCAAAGCTCGAGCCGTTCATCGCCAACATGCACACCGCTCTCTGGGTGCTCGCGGCCGTGTCTTTCGTGGGTATGTTCGTCTGCCTGCTGCGCCCGCGCCACGTCGGTTCCGAAGCGCCACACGAGCCGCTCGTGGTGCCGATCGACGCCAGCGAGCCACACGCGGGCGCGATCGCCGATCCTCGTCCGAACGCATCCGTCCCTGCGAGCGCATCTTGAACGCCGCCCCTGTGACCCCCGAGCGCCAACCGCCTCCCGCGCCGGACACCGCGCTCACGCAGTGCCTACGCATCGGCGATGTGGCGCGACGGGTCGGGACGACGGCCCGGACGATCCGCTACTACGAGGAGCTCGGGCTGCTTCCCGAGGCGCCCTCGAGACCGTCGGGCGGCCATCGTCTGTACACCCCGGCGGAAGTCGAGCGCGTGGCCGAGGTGATGCGGCTGAAGGACCTGCTCGGCGTCTCGCTCGAGGAGCTGAAGACGCTCCTCGCCGCCGAGGAGGCGCGGGCCGAGGTGCGCGCGCAGCTGCGACGCGACAACGTCGACCCGCAGCGCCGCCGGCAGCTGCTGGAGGAGGCGCTCGGACACATCGACCGCCAGCTGGAGCTCGTCCGCCACCGGGCCGCCGAGCTCGGCAAGCTCGAGCGGGAGCTCTCGGACACCCGCAAGCGAGCACGACGCATGCTGCGCGAGCTGCAAGCAGCCCCCAAGCGCACCCCCACCCCCCGGACGC
>JBOGXX010000268.1:0-4821 GCA_050696475.1 Solirubrobacteraceae bacterium
GAGTCGCACTGCGTCCACGCGGTGCCGGCGAAGCGCGCCTGCAGCGCGCGGTCGCTGGCCGCCTCCGCCTCTGCGCGCACCTCGATCGCCGCCGCGCCGCGGGAGCGCAGGTGCTGGAGCGCCTGGCGGATGTAGGCGGCCTGTGCCTCCAGGTAGACGAGGATCGAGCCGCCGGAGGTGTTCGTGTTGGGTCCGTACAGCACGAACATGTTCGGGAAGCCCGGCACGCACATGCCCAGGTGCGCGTGCGCGCCGCCCGACCAGTAGTCCTCCAGATCGAGCCCGTCGACGCCCGAGACTCGCATCGGGAACATGAAGTCGTTGGTCTTGAATCCGGTCGCCCAGATCACGCAGTCGAGCTCGTGCTCCGCGCCGGCGGCGGTGACGATCCCGGTCGTGGTGATGCGCGCGATCGTATCCGTCACGAGCTCGACGTTCGGGCGTTCGAGCGCCGGCAGGTAGCGGGAGCTGAACAGGATCCGCTTGCAGCCGAACGTGTAGTCGGGCCACGCCATCGCGCGCAAGCGCGGGTCCTTCAGCTGCGAGCGCATGAACGCCGCCGCGCGGGCGCCCGCAGCCCGCCCGATCGTCCGTGGGCGACGGATCGCCAGCGTCAGCGACTCGGTGTATTGAAAGACGAATCTGCGGCGCAGCTCCTGGATGCCGGGGATCAGCCGGATGGCGGCACGCAGGGGCGCCGGATAACGGCGGTTCTCGCGCGGCAGGAACCAGTTGCCGCTGCGCTGGAAGATCGTCATGCGTGCGACCAGCGGGGCGATCTCGGGCACGAACTGCACGGCGCTCGCGCCCGTGCCGATGACGGCCACGCGCTTGCCCGCCAGCGAGTAGGAGTGATCCCATTCGGCCGAGTGGAAGCTGCGACCGGCGAACGTGTCGGCGCCCTCGATCGCAGGGCGAGCGGGCTGGTGCAGCTGTCCGGTCGCCAGGATCAGCGCGCCGGCCGTGTAGGTCTCGCCGACCGCCGTCTCCACGCTCCAGCGGCAGCTCTCGGCGTCCCACGAGCAGGCTGTGACCTCGGTCTGCGTGCGCACCAGACGGTCGACTCCGCGCGCGCGCGCGACCTCGTGCAGGTAGGCGTGGATCTCCGCCTGCGGCGAGCACAGGTACGACCAGTCGCGCCGCTGTGCGTAGGAGAACGAGTACAGGTGGCTCGGCACGTCGCACGCTGCCCCCGGGTAGCTGTTGTAGAACCACGTGCCTCCCAGGTCGGGCGCCTTCTCGAGGATCGCCATGTCGGTGATCCCGTGCGCCCGCAGCTCGATCGCCGCTGCGATCCCACCGAACCCGGCCCCCACGATCAAGACGGCCAGATCTCGACTCGTGGACGGCTGTCGGCTCACCCCTGCGGCGGACATGCGGCTCCTCCTCCCGGACGTTGTGTCCCGTTCTCGTCAACCTTATGCCCTGACGGGCTGCTGTGCGCCCTATCCGGCCGTGCCGGTGCTCGCGGATGGGCCTGCGCCGGGCGGGTGCCCGCGCGTGACCTGCAGCCACGCGTCCGCGTTGGGAATCTCCCGCGGGTCGATGTGATGCCCCGCCTCTGACTCGTGGTACTCCACCGCCAGCCCCGCCTCGCGCAGGCGCTCGGCGGCCGTGCGCGCGAACTCCACGCCGATGATCTGGTCGCGCGCGCCGTGGGCGATGAACACGCGCACCGACCTGCGGTTGGCGAGGTCCGGCTGCCAGTGCTCGACCGTGGCGATGAAGCCCGAGAACGCGATGATCCCCAAGGGCGCCGGGCGATCGGCGCTGAGGCCCATCACATAGCTCATCACCGCACCCATCGAGAAGCCGCCCAGGACGGTCCGCTCCGGTGTCAGCCCCGTGCGCTGCCACAGCTCGTCGTGCAGCTCGCCGAGCCGCTGGCGCGCGGCGTCGAAGCTATCGGGATCGGGGTAGCCGGCGCGCGCCACCCGGTACCAGTGATAGCCGGGAGAACCGGGCAGCTGCAGCGGCGCGCGCGGTGTCACAACGTGCAGCCGGTGGGTGGGATCGAGCGCGTCGGCGAGGATCAGCAGGTCGTGCTCGTCCGAGCCGCGCCCGTGGTGCAGGATCAGCAGGGCCTCCGGCTCGCCGGCGGCCGGGCGCTCGCGGTAGAAGAGCTCGTGTCCTGCTCGTGGGGGGGACTGGTGCATGACGGCTCGGGCAACCGTAGAGCACAAGCCCGCGCGGCGGATCGCACCGGTATCCGGATCCCCGGCGAGCTACTTCATGCGTGGATCGATGAACACGTCGTCGATCTGCGAGGAGCCGGTGAGCGCGGTGAAGCGCAGCGCGATCTGGGCGGTGCCGTCGGAGAGCAGGCCGCCGGCGATCGAGCCGGTGAGCATCGGCAGCGTCGGCTGCCATTCATCGCTCAGCGCCGCAGCTCCCAGTGGCAGCGCTAGCTGTCCAAGCGCAGTCCGGTAGACGACCTGCACGAGCACGGTCGAGAGCAGCCCGTGCTCGCGGGCGAAGAAGCGGAAGCTCGGGTAGCTGGCGTTTACGCACGTGAACGGGGACTGTGCGGAGGCGCCCGCGCTCAGACCCAGCGAGTGTGCGCTGGTCGTGCCCACGACGTTGTAGGGCTCTCCGCCGGCGAGGATGCGCGCGCCGCCGGACAGGGTCCAGCCGGACAGCGAGCCTTCGAAGTTGCCGCCGGGCACGAGCTCGTAGAGATTCGCGTCGCCCCATTGGGCGAAGGGCTGAGAGAGCGCGGCTTCGTTGCAGGCGCCGGTGCTGAGCAGCGCGGCCTGGGCGGGCGCGGCCGTGAGGCTGGCGACCAGCAGCCCGGCGAAGGCGCAAACCAGGCCAAGCGCGCGGACGAAGTGGCAGGTGCTGTGAAGTCGGGTGGGTGAGACGCGTTCAAGGGGCACAAAAACCTCCGTGTGTTTCGCCGGCGGCTGGGCCGTCTCGAGTGCGAGACCCCTGGCTTTGCGTCCCCGCCTCACGGCAGGTTTGCCTTTTTCAGTTGGCGTGTCGTGCGCCGCACAGGATGTGGCACCGATCCCTCGAGCACAAGCAGAATGGACGCTTGTTGGAGCGTGAAGCCTCGCGCACGGTCTGCAACCGCTGGCCGTGGGAGAGAAGATCGTGTCCCGGCCTTGATCCGCTCGCGGATCTG
Organism: Solirubrobacteraceae bacterium; assembly: GCA_050696475.1. Classification (GTDB taxonomy): domain Bacteria; phylum Actinomycetota; class Thermoleophilia; order Solirubrobacterales; family Solirubrobacteraceae; genus Palsa-744. The sequence goes on from JBOGXX010000268.1 coordinate 3,125, forward strand.
ACGATACATCGAGATAGATGTCTATGTCTGCGCACGCGTTCATCGAATCCGAGCAGGCGCGAGTGTCTGTCGGCGGGCGCCAGCGGCGGATCATCGACACCGAGCGCCGCAGCGAGCTGATCGTCGGGGCCGGCTTCCTCGCGGCGGCGCTCGCGCTCGCGCTGCTCGGCCGTCCGGGCGATCGCTTCTCGTTCGCGACAGCAGCGTTGTACGTGGTGGCAGTGGCGGGCGCCGGCCATGTGCGCTTTGAGATAGGCAAGGGCTTCACCGTGCCCACCCAGGCGGTGTTCGTGCCGATGCTGTTCGCTCTGCCCGTGTCGATCGTGCCGCTGTTGGTGGCGCTGTCGCTGGCACTTGGGATGGTGCCCGCGATCGTTGCGCGTCGGGTGCCGCTGAGCCGCGTCCTGGCCGTGCCGGGGAACAGCTGGTTTGCGGTCGGGCCCTCGCTTGTGCTCCTGCTCGCGCACGACCATCGCCCCGACGCTCTCCCCGGTGCACTGGCACTCGCGCTCGTCGCCCAGTTCGTGTGCGACTTCTCCGCGAACGCCCTCCGCGAACGCCTGTGCGACGGACTCACCATCTCCGAGCTCGCCGGGGAGGTCACGGGGACATATCTGATCGACCTGGCGCTCGCACCGCTCGGTCTGCTCGTCGCGATCGCGGCACACGATCGCCAGTGGGCGGTGGTGCTGATCGCACCGCTGTTCGGCGTGCTGCGATGGTTCTCCAAAGAGCGCCGCGCGAGACTCGAGCAGCTCGTCGAGCTGAACGACGCCTATCGCGGCACTGCGCTGCTGCTCGGCGACGTGGTCGAGGCCGACGATCTGTACACCGGTGAGCACTGCAAGGACGTCGTGCGCCTGGCGCTCGACGTCGCGCGCGAGCTGGGGCTGGAGGTAGAGCGGCTGCGCATCGTCGAGTTCGGGGCGCTGCTGCACGACATCGGCAAGATCGCTGTGCCGAAGGAGATCGTCAACAAGCCCGGCAAGCTCGACGACCGCGAGTGGGAGATCATCAAGACCCACACCGTCGAGGGTCAGCGGATGCTCGACCGCGTCGGCGGCTTCATGGGCACCGTCGGCCGGGTCGTGCGCTCCCACCACGAGCGCTGGGATGGGCACGGCTATCCCGACCGCCTGGGTGGCCAGGACATACCGATCGAGGCGCGGATCATCTCCTGTTGCGACGCGTTCAACGCGATGACCACCACGCGCAGCTACCGTCGCGCGCTGCCGGTCTCGGCGGCGACGGCCGAGCTGGTCAAAAACGCCGGCAGCCAGTTCGACCCGCGGATCGTCGAGGCGCTGCTGCTCGTCGTCGGCGCTAGCTGACGCTCGCAACCGGCTCGCGCGGCATGTACGGGGCCAGCTCGCGCCGGGCGATCGAGAGCTTGTGGACCTCGTCCGGGCCGTCCGCCAACCGCAGCGTGCGCAGGTGCGCGTACGCGCGGGCCAGACCGAAGTCGTCGGAGACGCCGCCGCCGCCGTGCACCTGGATCGCGCGGTCGAGCACCTTCAGGGCGACGTTCGGCGCCGCGACCTTGATCGCGGCGATCTCGGTGCGGGCGTGGCGGTTGCCGACGGTGTCCATCATCCACGCCGCCTTCAGGGTCAACAGCCGCGCCATCTCGATCTCGATCCGCGACTCGGCGATCCAGTCCTGGACGTTGCCGCGCATCGCGACCGGCTGGCCGAAGG
>JBOGXX010000269.1:0-27630 GCA_050696475.1 Solirubrobacteraceae bacterium
CCTGGACGCAAACACCGAGTACCGCACGCACGTCAACGCTTCGCTGGCGGGCGAGGGGCTCAACTACGAGAAGGGCCTGACCAACAAGAACTTCCTGTGGCTGCTGGTGGAGGAGATCGGTCTGGACGAGCTCCATGCGCGCGTCAAACGTCCCCTGACGAACCTCAAGGTGGGTCCCTTCTACGGCTGCTACATCGTGCGCCCGCGCGACCGCTTGGGGATCGACGAGGAGCGCCCGCGCGACCACTACCTGGAGCGCGTGATCGACGCCCTCGGTGGCACCGTGATCGAGTACGCCGGAATGCGCAAGTGCTGCGGCTTCCCGATCATCACGATGAACAAGGAGGCCTCGCTCAAGCAGGCCGGGCGCCACCTGGGCGATGCGGCGGACGCGAACGCCGACTGTCTGGTCACGCCGTGCCCACTGTGCCATCTGAACCTCGACCTGCAGCAGCCGCTCGCGGCGAGCGTGGTCGGGCGCGAGCTCGACATGCCGGTCCTGCATCTCCCGCAGCTGGTGGGCCTGGCGCTCGGCCTCGACCCGAAGGAGCTCGGACTCGGCCGCCACGTGGTGCGCCCGACCTCGGTGATCGACTGGTCGACCTCGGTGGTTGGCGCCGCTGCTTAGGTCGTCTCAGCTCACGTCGCGACGCGTGAGCAGCGGCAGGCCGACGGCAGCAAGGACGAGCACCCAGGCAACGAGCACCGCGCCGCCGGCCGCCGGCGAGAGCAGATGCGAGGTCGTGAGGCCGATGAACGCGTCCTGAGCGCGTGTCGGTGCTCGCTGGTGGTCCCGTGTACGAGCAACACACTCTCGGTGCCGGAGCTGGCCTGCAGCCGCTCGCGCCCCAGAGCCTCTCGCAGCTGCTCGGCCTTTGGCGTGCGCACGCGTACCGAGCCGCTCACGCGCGCGGTCAGCTGCTCGAGCGAGGACTCGACGACGAGTCGTCCGCGGTTGATGATCAGGACCTGCATTGCGCCTTGTCAAGGCAAACTGACACGACCGTCCGCCGCTATCGGCGAGCCGTGAGCCCAAGCGCCTCGGCCACGACCGCGCGACGCTCAGCGCGGACACGGTCCTCGCTCAGCCTGGATGGTCGATCGACCATCTAGGCTGCGCTGCGTGCGAATACTCACCGTCGTCGGCAACCGGCCGCAGTTCATCAAGGCGGCCGCTGTCTCAGCGCCGTTGCGCGAGCGCCACGAGGAGGTTCTCGTGCATACCGGCCAGCACTACGACGACTCGCTGTCGAACGTCTTCTTCAACGAGCTGGGGCTGGCGCAGCCCGATCGCGAGCTCGGGATCGGGGGGGGCTCGAACACCTCCCAGACGGCACGCATGCTGAGCGCGCTGGAGCCGCTGCTGGGCGAGGTCGACCCCGACGCGGTGCTCGTCTACGGCGACACCAACTCGACGCTCTCCGGCGCGCTCGCCGCGGCGCAGGCGCGCGTGCGAGTCGTGCACGTGGAGGCGGGCATGCGCTCGTTCGACCGAACGATGCCCGAGGAGCTCAACCGTGTGCTCACCGACCACCTCAGCGACCTGCTCCTGTGCCCCGCGCGGAGCGCCGCCGAGAACCTGCGTGCGGAGTCCGTCAGCGGACGTGTGGAGGTCGTGGGCGACGTGATGGTGGACGTGGCGCTGCGCTGGCAGCCGGCTGCGCGCGCAAACGCACAGGTGCCCCGCGCCCACGGGCTGCAGGCCGGCGCATACCTGCTGCTGACCACCCACCGCGCGGGCAACGTCGATGACCCGCGACGGCTGCGCACGCTGGTGGAGCTGATCGAGTCGCTGCCCGCGCCGGTGCTGTTCCCGGTGCACCCGCGCACGCGCACCCGCCTCCAGGATGCCGGGCTGCTGGCACGCCTGGAGGGCGTGCAGGGTCTGACGTTGAGCGAGCCGCTGGGCTATGTCGAGTTCAGCGCACTGCTCTGCCAGGCGCGCGCAGTCCTGACTGACTCGGGCGGCATCCAGAAGGAGGCTTATCTGGCGGGGGTGCCGTGCGTGACGATACGCGCCAACACGGAGTGGGTTGAGACGGTCGAGGCCGGGTGGAACACGCTGGTCGACCTCGACGCCGGCGCCGCGCTGGAGGCGCTCGAGCGCCCGATGCCGGCTGGACGGCCCGAGCTCTACGGCGACGGCCACGCGGCCGAGCGATGTGTGGCGGCGATCGAGTCGCTGTAGCCCGGCGGCGGCGGCGCTGGGCCCTGCGGGCCTTCAGCAGCGCCCGCGATCGTTTCGGGAGCCTGACCAGCGCCGGCCCTCACCCGCGCTGAGAGGATCGCGATGTCATCGCGCAACCCGTCCTCGTGGCCGAGCAGATCGAGCAGCGCGTCGATCGCCTGCGGAGCCGAGACGGGCGCCTTCACGGAGAGTTGCTCGACCATCTCGCCAACGCCGATCATCCGCGCCGGCGCATGCGCCTCGGGCAGCCCGTCCGTGTACAGGGCGAGCGCGTCGCCGGCTTCGAGCATCGTGGTGACCTCTTCGATCTCCGGGTCGACGAAGACGCCGAGCAGAGCGCCGGTGCCACCGAGCTCCTCGGCGCTGCGGCTGGCCGCCCGCACGACCAGCGCCGCAGGGTGGCCGGCGAGCGCTACCGTCAGCTCGACCCGGGCCCCACGCCAGCGCAGCCGGGCGACGATCGCCGTGGCGAAACGACCGTTGAGGTCCTGCTTGAGCATCGTCTGGTTGACCCGCGCGAGCACGCTGCCCGGGCCGATCCCCTCGTGTGCGTATGCAGCGGTCGTGTGGCGCAGGAAGGCCGTCAGCACAGCGGCCTGCGCCCCCTTGCCACACACGTCCCCAACGACCAGCCAGCAGCTCTCGAAGCTGGTGAACACGTCATAGAAGTCGCCGCCGACCTCGCTGCCGGCGGCGCTTGGACGGAAGTGACTGGCCAGCTCGAGGCCCGGCACCACCGGCAGCAGCGCCGGCATCAGGCTGCGCCGCAGGGTGCTCGCGACCTCGTCGCGCTCGGCGTAGAGCCGGGCGTTGTCCAAGGCCAACGCTGCCCTGCCGGCCATGTCCTCGAGCACGGCCAGCAGGTTGCGGTCGTGGCGGGCGTCGCCGTGCAGTTGCAGGAACGAGATCGCGCCGCGGGTGCGCCCGCGGGCGACCAGGGGAAACACCGCCGCGTGGGCAAAGCCCGCGTCGCGCATGAACCGCTCGTGCTCGGCGCTCTGCGCGGCGCGCGCGAGCGCGCCATCCTCGGTCAGGTCGCTGACCGAGTGGGGGACGCGGCCGCTGAGCACCTGTGCCACCGGATGGCCACTGCGCATGTCCAGCGGGAACTGCTCGCGCATCCGCTGCACGCCGGCGGCCAGCTCCGGGGCCACGGCTGCAACGACCGTGCTCGCCACCGACCCGGTGTCGTCCAGCAGGTCGATCACACATATCTGCGCCAGGTCTGGGACGGCCATGTTCGCGATCGTGCTAAGCGTCTGCGCGGGGTCCAGCGAGCTGTCCAGCGTAGCCGTGGCCGCGACGAGGACCTCCATCCGCCGGCGCTGCTCACGCAGCCGGCTCAATGCGGCGTGCATCACCAGGGCGGCCAGCAGCGCGAGGACGATGCCCACGCACGCGATCGCCGCGAACTTGCTCGAGACGTGCGGTTCGTAGAGCAGCGGCGCCAGAAACGCGATCAGCGTCGCCACGGCAACGCCCACGAGCCGCCAGCGCGGCTGGAACGCGGCTGCGTGACCGAGCGCGAAGAAATAGATCAGCGCAAAGGGGCTGCCCGGACCACCGGCGGACGCGCACAGCACCGCGATCACGCCAACCCCCCAAAGCTCGGCCACGCACGCCAGCCCGAGTCCGCCCCAGCCGCGATCTGCTGCCAACAGCAACAGGCCGGATGTGAGCAGAGCATCGCACGCGACCGCGATCACGCCGACCGGCGAGCTCACATGGGGGAGCAGTGCGGCACTCGCGCACAGTACGGACCCAACGAAGTAAAGGCCGCCGGCGATCGCTACAGCCGCACGGGCTTCGCGCCGGCTGGCAGGCTCCTCCAGCGCGACCGACGCGAGCGTGCCCGCTCCCGTCACGTCCCCCGCATCAGCACCGACCACACCGCCCCCCGCTCCTCGCCCTCGTCCATCCGGATATGTACGCAGATTGTGATGACCGGGGAAGTGCCCCCGGCCCTCGAGCGGGCCGGCACCCCTACAGCCGGCGCACCCTGGGAGAATACGGCCACGATGCCGCGCTCGAGATCCCTGCCAGCGACACCGCCGCGATGAGCGATCCCGCCACGGTGCGAGTGGGCGTGGCCGGTCTCGGCTACTGGGGCCCGAACCTGGCGCGCAACATCGCCGCGATCCCCGGCTGCGAGCTCACGTGGCTGTGCGATCGCGACCAGCAGGCGCTGGCCAGGCTGCAGAGAATGCTGCCGGGTTCGCGCACGAGCACCGAGCTGGAGGATCTCCTCGAGGACCCGCAGCTGGACGCTGTGATCCTCGCGACGCCGGTGCCCACCCACGCGGAGCTGGCGATCGCGGTCGCCGCGGCCGGCAAGCACTGCTTCGTGGAGAAGCCGTTGGCCACCAACGCCGCCGACGCCGAACGCGCGGTGGCGGCAGCCGAGCAGGCGGGCAAGCTCCTGATGGTGGGCCACCTGCTCGAGTACCACCCAGCGGTGGCCAGGCTGAAGGAGCTGATCGGCGCGGACGAGCTCGGGAGGCTTTTCTACATCTACGGAAACCGCCTGAACCTGGGCAAGCTGCGCGATGACGAGAACGCGCTGTGGAGCCTCGGAGCGCACGACGTCTCAGTGGCTCTGCACCTGATCGGCGAAGAGCCTGAGGAGTGTTTGGCGAACGGCGCGAGCTACGTGCGCGCGGGCGTTCAGGATGTGGTCTTCTGCTACCTGCGCTTTCCTTCCGGGATCGTCTCCCATCTGCACCTCTCCTGGCTCGACCCGCACAAGGAGCGTCGCATCACCGTCGTCGGCTCGCGTCGGATGGCGACCTTCGATGACATGCTGATCGAGGGCAAGCTCACGATCTACGACAAGGGCTTCGACGAGGACACGCGATCGTGGGGGGAGTACATCGCCCGCTCAGGCGACACGTTCTCGCCGCGCATCGCCAACGTCGAGCCGCTGCGGATCGAGTGCGAGCACTTCCTGCAGTGCGTGCGCACGGGAGCCACGCCGCGCTCGGACGGCCACAGCGGCCTGCGGGTGGTGCGCGTCCTGGAGGCGCTCCAGCGCTCGCTCGATGCGGGCGGCGGCTAGGCTAGGCGGCCACGTGGCTGCGACGGCGCTCCACGCCTTCGAAGCGCTCCTGCCGGCGGCGCTCGAGGCGTAGCACGGGGCCCCAGCTGCGGCCCACCAGACGCAGCACGTATGCATCGCGAGGCGCGCTGTAGCGGATCAGCGGGCGCACCAGCAGCAGCCAGTGCCTGGCGAGGTACCGACGCGGACGCTTGGCTTTTCGGTTGGTCATCACAGTAGATAGCGCCAAGGACAGCAGGGGATGCGTAGGAATCCTGACAGATTGCTCGTCGGGACGCGCCGGCGCGGGGAGCCTCGATCCGACCGGCGGGCGAGCACGGCCCCGGCAGCGGCCGCTACTCGACGTCGACCGTCCCCTCGCCGGACAGCTCGAAGGCGCTGTGAAGCGCCTGCACGGCGGTCTCCACACGGTCACGATCGATCACGCAGGAGATCTTGATGGGAGAGGTGGAGATCATGTCGATGTTCACCCCTTCCTCCGCCAGCACACCGAACACCTTCGCGGCGACGCCCGGATGCGAGCGCATGCCCGCCCCGACGATCGAGACCTTGCCCATGTCCGCGTGGGTGCTCAGGTTCACGAACGCCTCACCGGCCAGGGACTCGAGCGCGGCCCGCGCCACGCGCAGGTCCTCGCGCGGGACCGTGAAGGAGATCTCCGCCTGCCCGCCGGCGGAGACCGGCTCGTTCTGGACGATCATGTCCACGTTCACGTTCGCGCCCGCCATCGCCTCGAAGATGCGCGCCGCCGCCCCGGGGGTGTCGGGCACACCCGTGAGCGTGACCCGTGCCTCTGAGGTCGAGTGCGTGACGGCTGTGATCAAGGGCTGCTCCATAGTCTCTCCTTCTGCGACCACAAAGGTACCGGCCTCCTCGTCAAACGAGGAGCGGCAGTGGATGCGCACGCCGTGGTTGCGTGCGTACTCAAGCGCGCGTAGCTGCAGCACGCCCGCCCCCGAGGCGGCCATCTCGAGCATCTCCTCGAAGGAGACCGTGTCCAGCTTGCGTGCGTTGGGCACGATCCGCGGGTCGGCGGAGTACACACCGGCCACGTCGGTGTAGATCTCACACACCTCCGCTCCCAGGGCCGCCGCCACCGCCACCGCGCTCGTGTCCGAGCCGCCGCGTCCAAGCGTTGTCACGTTGCGCGCGTTTGCGGAGACCCCCTGAAAGCCCGCCACGAGCACGACATGGTCCTCTTCCAGCGCCGCCCTGATGCGCTCCGCGCGCACGTCCAGGATCAGCGCCTTGGTGTGCGACTCGTCGGTCACGATCCCGGCCTGCGAGCCCGTGAGCGAGATCGCACGGTGGCCGAGGTCGTTGATCGCCATTGCGCACAGCGCGCACGAGATGCGCTCGCCGGTCGAGAGCAGCATGTCCATCTCGCGCGGGTCCGGCGCGGGCGAGATCTCCTCCGCCATCGCGATCAGCTCATCGGTCGTCTTTCCCCGCGCGGAGAGCACCGCCACCACCTGGTGGCCTTGTTCGCGCTTCTCCACGATCCGCCGCGCCGCGCACTTGACGCGCTCGGCGTCCGCAACCGAGGTCCCACCGAACTTCATCACGATCAGGGAAGACATCGTCGCGCAGGATATTCGGCCGGCCTCCCGCGCCCGGGACCCGACGAGAGCCGGTCCCTCTCAGCCAGCCACGAGGCGGCGGATCAGCGACCGCGCGAATCGCACGCGAGGCTAGAGCGCGCGGCGCCCCGCGAAGGCCTTTCCAAGCGTCACCTCGTCTGCGTACTCGAGGTCCGAGCCCACCGGCAGGCCGCTCGCCAGGCGCGTGACCCTGACCTCGGGCGCGCGTCCGCGCAGCTCCTCTGCGATGTAAAGCGCCGTCGCTTCTCCCGTCGTCGTCGGGTTCGTCGCCAGCACCACTTCGCTCACACCCGCCGCGGAGGAGACCACCCGCGCGAACAGCTCCGCGAGCTTCAGGTCCTCCGCGTCCACCCCGTCGATCGGCGAGAGCGCGCCACCGAGCACGTGGTAGACGCCGTGGTACTCATGCGTACGCTCCATCGGGATCACGTCGCTCGACTCCTCGACCACGCAGATCAGGCTGTGATCGCGGCGCTGGTCCTGGCAGATCGGGCAGCGCAGCTCGTCCGTCAGGTTGAAGCACACCTCGCAAAGCCGGATCTTCTCCTTGACCTCCACGATCGCCTGCGCCAGCGCCGTGGCCTGCTCGCCGGAGGAGCGCAGGATGTGAAACGCCAGGCGCTGTGCGGTGCGCGTGCCCACGCCCGGCAGCTTCGAGAGCTCGGTGACCAGCCGCTGGACCGGTGGAGCGTAGGAAATGCTCACAGGCTCACAGGCCGGGTAGTCCCAATCCACCAAGGCCACCGAGGTCGAGACCGGCGGTCGCGCCGCCAAGCTTGCTCTCCGCGAGCTGTTGAGCCATGCGCAACCCCTCGTTGACCGCGGCCAGCACCATCTCGGCGAGGATCTCCACGTCCTCGGGATCAGCCGCCGTGGGGTCGATCTTGATCTCCCGGACCTCCAGGTCGCCGCTGACCTTCACCGTCACCATGCCGCCTCCGGCGGAGGCCTGCACCACCTCGCTCTTCAGCTCCTCCTGAGCCAGCTCCATGTCCTTCTGCATCTTCTGGACCTGCTGCATCATCTGCTGCACGTTGGGCATCCGCGGCTGCTTTGGCATCAGGCGCCTTTCTCATTGCTGGTCACAGGTTGTGCGCCACGCTCGTCTCGGCCGCGTGCATCCACGGGCTCCCCGTCCTCCGTGAGCTCCTTCGCGTCGAACTCGCGCATGAACCGCGCGACCCATTCCTCCTCCGAGCGCTCCCGCGGCTCCGACGGATCTGCAGCCGCCAGCTCCTCGCGCAGCTCGTAGGACAGGCGCCAGCGTCCGCCTGCCACTGCGCCGAGGGCCTCACCGACCGCGGCGCGATACTCGCGATCCTCGGCCTTCTTCTTCAGGAACTGTGCCGTCGAGGCGAACGCCAGCGTCAGATCCTCCCCGTCCAGCGCCACCGGCTGCGCCTCGCAGATCACCGCCCCCAGCAGGGCGTTCTCGCTTCGCACCAGCTCCACCACCGCCGGCCAGATCGCACACACGGAATCCAGGTCGCGCGCGGCGATCGCCTGGGACGTCGATCGGCGTGCCCCGTCGGGCGCAGGAGTGCCGTGCATCGTCTGCGGCGGGCTGGGATCCGGCAGCGAGGGGTTGGGAGGCTCGGGCGCAGGGAGGGGCGCAACCGGGTCCGGTCCGGGCCCGGGCGGACTTGGCTCAGGGCCGCCGGGAGGACTCGGCTCCGGTGCGGGAGGCGGGATCGGCGCGGGTATCCCGGGCGGGGTGGGAGCTGCTGAGGCCTCCAGCCGCTCGATCCGCGCGAGCAGCGCTCGCACCGAGGCATCCACCGCCGGTCTCGCCGCCTTCACCAGCGCCAGCTCCAGGCGGGTGCGGACATCTGCGCCGGCGCGAACGCCCTCCATCGCCTCGCCGAGAAGCTCCAGCAGCCGCACGACCGTCGCGTGCTCCACGCGCTCGGCCTGCGCCAGCAGCGCAGCATCCGCCTCGGGGGTCAGCGACAGCTCCTCCGGCAGCTCGCCGAGCGTCTGTACCACCAACAGCTCCCGCGCGCGCGCCTCGAGGTCCGATGCGAAGGAGCCCGCGTCGCGTCCCTGCTGTGCGCACTCATCGACTGCCCGCAGGGCAGCGGCGGCGTCGCCGCTGGCGACCGCGTCGAGCGTGCGTTCCAGCAGTCGCGCATCCGCCACCCCCAGCACCGCCAGCACGTCCTCGAGCGCGACCTGCCGGCCACTGTAGGTGATGATCTGCTCGAGCGTGCCGAGCGCGTCACGGAAGCTGCCCGTCGCCGAGCGCGCGAGCGCCGCAACCGCACCCGGCGGGATCTCGATCGACTCGGCCGCGGCCGCACGGCGCACCACGCTCGCGATCTGCTCCACCGTCGGACGGTGGAAATCGAAGCGGTGGCAGCGGTCGAGCACCGTCGCCGGCACCTTGTTCGCCTCCGTGGTCGCCAGCACGAACACCGTGTTCGGCGGCGGCTCCTCAAGCGTCTTCAGGAACGCGTTCCACGCGGCGGTGGAGAGCATGTGCGCCTCGTCCAGGATGTACACCTTGCGCTTGCCGCTGACCGGTGCGTAGGCCACGCTCTCGCGCAGCTCGCGGACATCGTCGACGGAGTTGTTCGACGCGGCGTCCATCTCGATCACGTCAAGTGAGGTGGCGCGCGCGATCGACACGCACGAGTCACATACGCCGCACGGCTCGATCGTCGGACCGTGCTCGCAGTTCAAGCACGCGGCGAGGATCTTTGCCATCGAGGTCTTGCCGGTGCCGCGCGAGCCCACGAACAGATAGGCGTGGTGGACCTTTCCGCTCTGCACCGCGTTGCGCAGAGTTCTCACGACCGGCTCCTGGGCGACCACCTCCGCGAACGTGCGCGGCCGGTGCCTGCGATACAGCGAGCGCTGCTGATCCTGTGGCTGCTCCGCGTCTGACACCGTTCGCCTGAGTGTACCCACGCGCGAGCGCGCTCCGCCGCCCTCTGGAGCGGGTAGCGTCCGCGCTCATGAGCCCCTCCGTCAAGCGTCTCGTGGCGCGCTCGCGCGCGCCGCTTGCGATCGCGGTCGGGGCGATCGTGCTGCGCGTCATCGCGGCCGTGGGGTTCGCCAACTACGACACCCTCTACGCCCTCGCCTGGGGCGGGCAGCTGGCTCGCGGTGAGAATCCCGCGTACAACGTGCCGATCGCGCCGACGCCTCACCCGCTCGTGGAGCTGCTCGGGCTGGTGCTCTCGCCGCTCGGCCCGCGCGGAGTCGAGGATGTGACGGTAGCGCTCGGCTTTCTCGCCCTGTCCGCGTGCGGCTGGCTGATCTACCGGCTCGGCGCCCAATGGTTCGGCTGGACAGCCGGCGTGCTCGCCGCGCTGATCTTCCTCACGCGCGCGGAAGTCCTCTCCTATGGCGTGCGCGCCTACGTGGACGTCCCCTACCTGGCGCTCGTGCTCGGCGCGCTGCTCGTTGAGGCGCGTGCGCGGCGGTCCGGGAGCGGGACCGCCGGCGCGCCGGTGCTCGCGCTGCTCGCCCTCGCCGGGCTGCTACGACCAGAAGCATGGGTGTTCTCCGGCCTCTACTGGCTGTACCTGATCGGTTTCCTGCCGGCGTCCTTGCGGGCGCGCATCGGCGGCGGCGCCTCCTGGCGCGAGCGGCCCCGCTGGGAGCTGGTGCGCCTGACGCTTCTGGCCGTTGCCGCGCCGCTGGTCTGGGTGCTGAGCGATCTGCTGGTCACCGGGGACCCGCTGTGGTCGCTGACCAGCACCCGGCACACGGCGGAAACGCTCGACCGCGAGACCGGCATCGCCAAGGTGCCCGAGTACATCCCGCGGCGGATCGGCGAGATCCTGCGCCCCGCCGTGCTCGTGGCCGCTGCCTTCGGCGGCGTGCTCTCGCTGCTGTGGCTACGCCGGCGAGCGCTGCTCGGCGCCGGGGCGGGCGTCTTCGCGGTGGTGGTGTTCGCCGCCTTCGCCTCTCTCGGGCTGCCCATCAACACCCGATATGCGTTCCTTGCCGCCGCCATCCTCTGCATCTTCGCCGGCGCCGGCGTGTTCGGCTGGACGTGTCTGGAGCGCAAGGACCCAAGACGGCGCTGGTGGAGCGCCGGCGGCGCGCTCGTGCTCGTGCTACTGCTCGCGTTCGCCCGCTCCAACTACCACGAAGCACACCGTGACCTGAACAAGCTCTCACGCCAGCACCGGATCGAAGGGGACCTGCTCGCGCTCGTGGACGACCACGCCATAAACCTGCGCTGCGGCCCAGTAGGCGTGCCCAACCACGCCCCCGTGCCGCTGCTCGCCCTGTATCTCGAAACCAGCCCGCGCAACATAATCAGCCCCGAAGCCGGCCACATCGCGTCGGGTGTCTACGTCGATCCCGCCAGCATCGAAGTCGAAACGGCCTACGTGCTCGACCCCCATGATCCCGTCGAGCCGGTCAGCGTGCCTCCTGGCTTCGCCGAGTCGGCCACCAATCGCTCCTGGCTGATCTTCACGCGCTGCGCCTAACGGCAGGCGTACCGGTCGATGGACCGTGCACCCCACGTCGAGATTTCCTGCGCCCCGGCGCCGATCGCCGCCCACGACTCCGGTCCGGGAACGCCCGCTGCGCCTGCCGGGGATCGCTTAAGGCTGCTTCCTTCCGGACCTGACCTGGTTCGCAAGCCGACACCGCGCGGGACCCGAACCATCGACGCCCCGAGCGACGGAGCGACCGGAGCCGGAATCCCTAGGAAGGGAATTCAGCCCCGCTAGAGCGGATTGCAGGTACAGGGCACCGCTACCTCCCCGCCTAGCACGGTCCACGGCGATCCTAGCGCACGCCGGCGGCCGCACGAGTTTGGGTAGTGGGTCAGTTTCACTCGAGCAGTCCGGCAACCACTGAAACTCGCCCGCCACCGTACGAGCATCCATGCATCTGCGCCACGACTTCCTCGAGTTCCTGTAGGCTGGCGCGCCGTGACCTACTTCAAGATGCTCTCCTCCCACATTCGCTCACCCGCAGGACTGACCGGCGCGGCGCTCCTCGCGGCGATCGCAATCGCAGGCTGCGGCTCGAGCGGCGGCTCGAGCACGATCACCGTCGGCAACGAGAACAGTGCCGACAACGCGTTGATAAAGGCCAGCGAAACGAGCACTACGGCCACCGTGAAGACACCCACCAGCGGCCCGCTCTCCAAAGAACCGAAGGTCACACCGCCGACGGGACCCGCCCCAACGAAACTCGAAACCAAGGAACTGATCACCGGTACGGGCGCCGAAGCCAAAGACGGCGACACGGTGACCGTCAACTACCTCGGCGTCCTTTATAAGACCGGCAAGGAGTTCAATGCCTCCTGGGAAGCCAAGCAGCCGTTCACATTCCTGCTCGGTAAGGCCCAGGTGATAGCCGGCTGGGAGCAGGGCATCCCTGGCATGAAGGTCGGCGGCAGGCGTGAGCTGATCATTCCCGCCTCGCTCGCCTACGGCGCCAAGGGCTCGCCGCCCAGGATCCCGGGCAACGAAACGCTCGTCTTCGTGGTCGACATGCTCGGCGTGTAGGCAAAGCGACGCGAGCCCCGCGCAAGCCCGCGGTGCCCGGCCCCGGCGTCACCGCTGCCGGGGGCATTTGCGTCTCCGGCCGTGCGACACGCCTGCGAGGTGCCGCCGCGCTGGTGCTGATCGCTGCGCTAGCCGTCGGGACCACCGGCTGCGGATCGCATCATCACGCGACGCCGCAGGCCGAACAGCTCGAGCGCACGGACCTGGTTGACGTGTGCCAGGCGCTGAGCGCCGCCGCCGCCAGCGCGAACCGTGAGGTGGCCGCTACGAAGGCCGCCTGGCCGCTGATCGCGCATGGCCTGCCGAGTGACATCCGCGCACTTGCGCGTGCAAAGATCGAGCTTGCGATCGCGCGCGCGCAGGAACTGAAGCTGCCGACGCTGTTCGCAGAACGGGAAGCCGCGTCGATCACCGGTCCCGGCTCCGCCCTCGCGAGCCTGTTTCGCGACTTCAGCACGCTCAACCGCCGCGCGTGGAAGCTGATCGGCGCCGCGATCCAGCAGATCGAACACGGCTCGCCGCTGGCAGCGCGCTTCGCCCGCGCAAATGTCGCGCTCTACATAGAGAGCGTTTACGACGCCCACTTCGAGCTTGCGCAGATCGGCAGCAAGCTACTTCAGGACTACAAGAAGCAGGGTGGGCGGCAGGCCTTCGGAGAGACGCTCGCGCAGGCTCAGGTCAACAGCCTCGCGCAGACCTACTCCGAATCCAGCGACCGGCTCCGCCCGCACACCGGCGTGAAGCTGGGCTCCTGAGGTGAGCTTGCGGGCGTGCGCGGCCGATGTCAGGCGGCTGCGTGTCGACCGCGGGCCCCGGTTCGCGGGGACGAGCGGCGAACGCTCGCCCTCGGCTGGGCGCCGGCGAGCTCCGGCGTGCCGCTGCGCCGGTGCTTGGACCGATACATCGCGCTGTCGGCCTGCGCCACCAGGGCATCCGCGTCGAGCCGGTCACAGTTCGACCAGGCCACGCCGACGCTGACCTGCGGCAGGACATCGCCCGCGGACAGGGCAACCGGCTGATGCAGGGCGCCACAGAGCCGCTGCGCCAAGATCATCGCCGCGTCGGGGCCGCCCACCTGCGGGCACACGATCAGGAACTCGTCGCCGCCGATGCGACCCACCACGTCTTCGGAGCGCACGGTCTGACGCAGGCGCTCGCCGACCGCGCGCAGCAGCTCGTCACCGGCGGCGTGGCCGTGGCGATCGTTGAGCTCCTTGAAGCGGTCCAGGTCGACGAACATCACCGCCCTTTCCGCCCCATGCGCGGCGGAGATGTTGAACTCCAGCGCGCGCATGATCGAAGCGCGGTTGTGACATCCGGTCAGTTCGTCGAACGTCGCGCGCCGCTTGAGCTCGTCGCGCATGCGAGCGCCGTCTGTGACATCCGCCACGCACGCGATCGCCCCACTGACACTGCCGCCCTCATCGCTGAGCGCGCGCAGGCTGATGTTGCAGAACCGAGTCTCCCGTGTGACCGGCAGCCGCAACTGCACCTCGACGTCCGCGTGGCGACCATCGCGCAGCACGTCGGCGAGGGCGCTCTTCAGACGGGAGAGGTCGGGCTCGATCACGTTCGTCAACTGCTCCTCCCAACGAGCGACGCGCTTGACACCCACGATCTCGTGGAACCGGTCGTTTGTGTAGACGATCTCGCCGGCCGCGCCCACCTGGAAGAGACCCAGCGGGATCGCCTCGGCGAGGCGATCCAGCAGCTGCTCCCGCGCCCTGAGCTCCTCGTGCGCAGCCATCTCGTCGGAGATGTCCACGACCTCCGAGACGACCATGTTGTGGTCGGCGTCATCGAGCAGGTTGTGATTGGTGACCTCGAACCACACCCACGAGCCGTCACGTCGACGGTGGCGCAGGCGTACCCGCCGCCCGGGGCCCGGCGAGGCCAGCATCTCCATCCAGTTATCGATCGCCAGCGCGTGATCCTCGGCGTGGATGAACTCGATCGAGCGGTGTCCCTGCATCTCCTCGGCGCTCCAGCCGAGGATCTGCGTCACCGCCTCGTCGATCTTGACGATGAAGCTGCGCTCGTCCTTGTAGATCGTCGCAAAGCGTGGCGGCGGCTTGGGCGCCTGGGGTGCCTTCACAATTGCGTCGAGCGCCGTGTCGGCGGGCGCAAACAGGACCAACACCACGCCGTGCACCTCCCGCAGGTCGAGCCCGTAGAAGGTGACCGTCGCCTCCGCGTCGTGCGCCAGCCGCACGAGGCAGCGCGCGGCGCCGGTCGAGAGCACGCGATCCCAGGTGGCGAGCAGCCTGACACGGTCCTCGTGAACCACCAGGTCGAGCCCCGAGCGCGCCTCGAGCACTCTGTTGCGGGCGAGCGCGAGCGACTCCGGCACCGGCACGCATACGCCGTCCGGCTTCAGCGCCGCGACGGACGCCCGTGGGTAGCGGCCTACGAGCGACTCCAGGACCGTGGCAACCGTCTGGGCGTCGAGGCGCTCCTGACGCTGGACGTCGAAGACCTCGTCAAACGGCCCTGCACTCTCCGACGAGCGGCTGCGCGGTGGAAGCGGAGTTAGAGAGTTGGCTGACTGCATGAAGCTCGTTGCGAGCAATCACCGCGGCGACGCGGATGACTCGAGGTGGATCCCGAGAGACGTCATCGGCGTGCCCTAGGCCAAGATGAGTGGTCTGTGGAATAGTGGACGTACATCGCGGCATCTGCTCACGCGACTGGTTGATTAGGCTGGCGTCACTGTGGCCGGGAGCGAAACCTATGCACTGCCGGAGGATCCGGCGCTGGCTGATGTCGCGGCCGCCATGCAGGCAGCCGGCCACTGGGGCTGGGTCCTCGATGACCGCTGGCGCATCGTCTTCGTGACGGACGAGCTGCGGTTGACCTTCGGTGGCGATCTCGCTCTGGCGGATTTCCCGGTCGGGGCGCATTTCTTCGGTCCGCAGGTCATGGCGGCGAGTCGCGGCTGGCGGTTTGGGATGACGACTGTTGAGCTCGCGCGCTTGAACTTCGCGGCGCTCGGGGGATGGGTTCTCGCCGACACCCCGGGTGGGCGCGAGGAGCTGCGCCGGCTCGTCGATCCGACGATCGCAGACATGGTCGAGAGCCTCATGCTCGACGAGCGACCGGCCCTGTGGTACGCGGGCGCCGGCATGGGGCTGTTTGAGGTCGGCATACCGGCCGTGGGGTTCCGCATTCGCGACGGCGACGGCCGGCTCGCCGGCACGGTGGTCATCAACAAGCCGGCCGCGGGCATGGCGACGCTGGGTGCGATGACCTCGATGGCCAGCGCCGATCACCTACGGCGGATGCTTCAGGTGGCCAAGCCCGGCCGGCGACCGGCGGCGATCCTGTTTGCCGATCTGGAGGCCTCCTCCGCGCTTTCGCGACGGCTCTCGACCGCGCGCTATTTCGCCTTCGGCCGGCGCTTGGCGACCGCCGCCGACCGTTGCACGATCGACGCTGGCGGCTTGCCCGGCAGGCATGTCGGTGATGGCGTGGTCGCGTTCTTTCTCGCCGAGACAGCGGGCTCGGAGTCCGCCGCCGCGCGCGCCTGCATCACGGCCGCTCGCGCGCTGCGCGACACGCTGCACGACGTCGCAGTCCGAAGCGACCTCGAGCCGCAGGATGCGGTGCTGCGCCTGGGGTTGCACTGGGGATCGACCCTCTACGTCGGCAGCATCACCACCGGCGGGCGCTCGGAGGTCACAGCTCTCGGAGACGAGGTCAACGAGGCAGCGCGCATCGAGGCGTGCGCCGCGGGCGGCCTCACGCTCGCCTCCAAGAGCCTCATCGAGCGACTCGAGCCCGGTGATGCGGCCGCTCTGGACCTTCACCCCGACACGGTCTCCTACGCAGCGCTCGGCAACCTGGCAGGCGCGACCGAGAAGGCACGACGAGACGCCCCCGCGATCGCCGTCTGTCAGGTCTGATCCCGGCGCTCTGCCCCGCCGGGCGCCATGGATGACCTCGCCGCTCTGCAAGAGGCGCTTCGTGGACTACGCGCTGGAGGCGCGCGGCGCGGCGGCACGTCGGCTGATGGTTGGCGGTGGCGCCTGCGCGCCTGGGCTGCGCCAGTGGGGCAAGCCGAGCGTGATCATCCGTAGCTGACGCCCGGCGGTTGCGATGATCTCGGCCTCCGCGGTGGGGTCCTTTGGCGGCGCGTCGAGGATCGCCTCGGCGGTCGAGACCATGGCGTTGACGATCAGCCCGGCCAGTAGCTGGAGATCCTCGGTGCTCCAGCGGTCGAGGTGGGGGAAGCGCGCGAGGTCCGTCGCGAGGTCGCCTGCGAAGAGGCGGATCTCGCCGCGAATCGCGTGTCGCAACGCGGCGACGCCGCCGAAGCGCTCACGGGCGATGAAGCGGAAGTGCGTTTCGTGCTCGTGCACGTACTCGACGAGGATCTCGACCGAGCTGGCGATCATGTGCTTGTAGGTCGGCGGGTCCGCGCGCGCCGCGCGGATCATCGCTCGCAGTGTCCGGAACGACTGCTCGATCAGGACGAGGCCGAGCTCCTCCATGTCGTCGAAGTGGCGGTAGAAGGCCGTTGGGACGATGCCCGCGGAGCGCGTCACCTGACGCAGGCTGAGGCTCGAGAAGCTCTGCCCCTCGAGGAGCTCCAGCGCCGCGTCGAGCAGCGTCTGGCGGGTGCGCTGCTTGCGCTCTTGACGCGTAACGCCGTTCTCTGGAGTACGACTGTGCACGAGCATAGTGTGACGTGGTTGGCGCATCTATTGGTCGCCAAAGGCTTGGATGAGTGTACTCTGTGAACATTCGTGTACTGACTGACGTACAGTCGAGAACGCTGCCTGTCGCCACGTCGCCTCGCGGCCTCGGTCGTCGTGTGCTGCGCTCGGGCCTGCTCGAAGCGCTCGCCTACCCGCACGGCGTCGACCGCTACATCGAGCTCGTCCGCCCGCTGCTCGTGAAGCGCGAGGTGCGTGCTGAGGTAGCCGCCGTCCGCCACCAGACGCCCAAGAGCGTCACGCTGACGCTCCACCCAAACGAGAACTGGCGCGGGCTGCGCGCAGGGCAGTTCGTCGGCGTGAGCGTCGAGATCGACGGTGTCCGCGAGACGCGGCCGTACTCCCCTGCCAGCTCGCAGCACGCCGCCGCCGGCGCGCTCGAGCTGACCGTCTCGACACACCCAGAGGGCAAGGTGTCGCGCTACCTGCGCGATCATGCGCGGGCGGGAATGATCGTTGGCCTGTCCCAGGCGGGGGGTGACTTCGTGCTGCCCGAGCAGCGGCCTGAGCGCGTGCTGCTGATCAGTGGTGGCAGCGGCGTCACGCCGGTGATGGCGATGCTGCGCACCCTATGCGACGAGGGCGTCACGGGCGAGATCGGCTTCCTCAACTATGCGCGTTCGCGCGAGCTCGCGCTCTACAGCGCCGAGCTCGATCAGCTGGTCCACCGTCACGCGGGGCTCCGCGTCGCCCGCGGCTTCACGCGCGGACGCCGCCTGGCGCTCAGCGGGCGCTTTTGCCGCGAGCACCTGGGCGCCGTGACCTCCGAGCACGCCAGCGTGAGCACGTTCGTCTGCGGCCCACCGGCGCTGATCCACTCGGTCCGCGCAGTCTGGACGCAGGACGGCCTGGACGAGCCGGCGGTCGAGACCTTCACACCGCCGGCGCTGAGCTTCGACACCGACAGCGCCGAGGGCCTTGTCAGTTTCGCCGCCAGCAGACGCGAGGCTGCCAACAGCGGACTGCCGCTGCTCGAGCAGGCCGAGGACGCCGGACTTGCCCCCGAGTACGGATGCCGTATGGGCATCTGCAACACGTGCAGCTGCCGCAAGACGGCCGGCGCCGTGCGGAACGTCCTCACCGGCGAGGTCTCGACCGCCCGCGACGAGCAGATCCGCATCTGCGTGTCCGTGCCCGTCGGCGACGTCGCCCTTGATCTCTGATCGTCCACATCCACAAGGAGTCAAGCCATGCCCACCTCCGCACCCAGCCTGACGCCCGAGCAGCTCGAGGCCTTTGGCCAAGAGCTCGACCCGATCCGCGCGCGCGTCGTCGCCGAACTCGGCGAGCGCGACGCCGACTACATCAACAAGATCATCCGCGCCCAGCGCGGGCTCGAGGTCGCCGGCCGCGGCCTGCTGTTCCTCGGCTTCCTGCCGCCAGCCTGGATCGGCGGCACCGCTGCGCTCTCGCTGTCGAAGATCCTCGACAACATGGAGATCGGACACAACGTGATGCACGGGCAGTACGACTGGATGAAGGATCCGCGGCTGAACGGCAAGACGTTCGAGTGGGACACCGCCTGTCCCGGCGACCAGTGGCGCCATTCGCACAACCACATGCACCACACCAACACGAACATCCTCGGCAAGGACCGCGACATCGGCTACGGCATCCTGCGCATGTCCGATGAGGAGCCGTGGCACCCCTACTACCTCGGCAACCCGCTCTACGCGGCGCTGCTCGCGATCTTCTTCCAATACGGGGTTGCGCTGCACGACCTCGAGGCCGAGCGGATCGCCGCGGGCGAGACGAGCTTGGGCGAGAAGCGCGACATGCTGCAGGAAGTCTGGCAAAAGGTGCGTGGCCAGACGCTCAAGGACTACGTCCTCTTCCCGCTGCTGTCTGGTCCCTCGTTCCCATTCGTGCTCGCCGGAAACGCAACCGCAAACCTCACGCGCAACCTGTGGGCGTTCACGATCATCTTCTGCGGCCACTTCCCCGAGGGGGTCCAGGAGTTCACCGAGGAGCAGGCCGAGAACGAGACCCGCGGGGAGTGGTATTACCGCCAGCTGCTCGGCTCGGCCAACCTGACCGGCGGGAAGCTGTTCCACGTCCTCGCGGGTAACCTCAGCTACCAGATCGAGCACCACCTGTTCCCCGATCTCCCGGGCCACCGCTACGCCGAGATCTCGGTCGATGTGCGCGAGATCTGCGACCGTTATGGCATTCCCTACAACACCGGCCCGCTGCGCAAGCAATTTGGCAGCGTCGTGCACAAGATCGTGAAGCTCGCGCTGCCACCGCTGCCCGGCCGCGGCGGATCCGAGCCGGACTCCGACAAGGCCGCCGAGGCGCGGCTGAAGGCGCCAGCGGCAGCGGCAGCGGCCTGACCCACATGAACGACAGGCCCGAAAGTCTCGAGACGCGCAAGGACACGATCCAGGTCGTGATCGAATCGGGCACGACACACGTCGGCGGTATCGTCGGGATCGTCGTCGGCGCGGTGCGCGACGTCACCCGCGAGATCGGCGACTGGGCGACGGACGTGTTCGAGATCCGCGACGCCGCGCGGCGTGCGCGGACGGACACCGACGTCCGCGCCGGACCCCGGGACACGCGCCGATAGCACTTGGGGGCGGTTCCGGCCGAGAGCGCTGCGCCTGGGCAATTCGGAAGTCGGTCCCGACGCCGACGGCACTTCTGCTTTCCGGCAGAGCGCCGGGACTCGGCGTCCCGCCGTCGCGCCCACCGTGGAGGACTTGGCGCTCAGCTCTCCGCGACGGTGACCCGCGCCGCGAGGTCCTCGAGCGAAGCGCTCGAAGCCAACACCTCCTTGGCGTTTGGCAGGGCGGTGCGCGAGCGGTCGATCAGGATCGGGGCACCGGGCTCGGAGGAGAGCGGCCCGGGGGCCTGTGGCGAGCTCCCGGCCAGCGCGCTCGCGATGACCTGGACGAACTCCCGTGGCTGGTCGTGCTGCGGGTAGTGGTTGGCCCTCGGCAGCAGCCAGAACGCGTTCTCGCCGGGCTTCGTCGCGAGATAGGCGTTCCAAACATGGGCCGCGACGCGCAGCGGCGCGACCGTGTCGTATAAGCCCCAGACGAGCGTCGTCGGCAGCTGCAGGCCGCCGAGAGCCTCGAGCCAGTCCTGCTCATTCTCCGAGCGCTCGACCAGGTACTGGATAGTGTCGTGGAGCACTGCGATCCCGTCGTTGAAGGCGAACGTCTCCGCGAGCGAAGCGACCACAGGGTCCTGCGCCGCGCGCGGTGGGGTGAACACGCTCTCGCCCATTCCCGCCGCGAGCATCGCCGGCGTCAGCGCCGCGAGCAGCTCAGGCGCCGAGGTGGCATCGAGGACGAGTCGCTGGAAGGCGGTGAGGTTGGACAACGGGAGGAATACGTTGCCGTTGCTGATCGCCAGGTGGCTCAGCTCGAACGGCGCATCTCCGGAGGCGCAGCGAGCGGCGAGGGCCAGCGCGACGCTGTCGCCGCGGTCGTGGGCGACCACCGCGGCGGTTCTCGCGCCAAGGACCTCGGAGAGGTAGTGCTCGACCAGCTCGCGGTCGCGCGCAATGGTGTAGCGCTCGCCATGGGGCTTGTCTGAGAAGCCGAAGCCCGGAACATCGAGCACACAGACCCTGTGCTCGCGCGAGAGAGCATCGGCGACGTCGAACCAGTCGATGCTGCTCGTTGGGAAACCGTGGAGCAGGAGCAACACCGGCGCGTCGGGTTCGCCGAACTCCGCATGGAAGATGCTCAGGGTGTTCGCCCGGCCACGCGGGTTCGACGGGGCCCAGTCAAGAAATGCGCCCCTCTCCAACCACTGCCGTGTGCGTCCGTCGATCAAGACACAGCCCTGAAGACGTGCGACCATTGCCCTCGTGCTGCACAGCCGATCGGATCGCCATCGAGCCACATCCGAATCTCCTCCCCGGTTCTTGCCAGCCAGCCGCCGCTTGTGGCTCAGGAGGCTACTCTGCGGCGCGCGCTCATGGACAATTGGCGAGGTCGAGTATTCGCTGTGGGGGCGCAGCGCGGCCCGAACCGACCCCCGATCGGCTTGATCACGCCTGAATCGACGAAAGGAACCGACGTGCGCTACCGCAAACTTGGAAGCTCCGACCTCGAGGTGTCTGAGATATCGCTCGGATCTTGGCTGACCTACGCGGGGGGAATCGAGGCGGACCAGACCCGCGCGTGCACCGAAGCCGCGTTCGAGGTCGGCATCAACTTCTTCGACACCGCCAACATCTACGGCCGAGGCGCTGCTGAGTCGGCATGGGGGGAGATCCTCTCGCGACGCCCGCGCGATTCGTACGTTCTCGCGACCAAGGTCTGGGGGCAGATGTCTGAGGACCCCGACGACCGTGGCCTTTCCGGGGGGCAGATCGCCAAGCAGATCGATGCCTCGCTGCGACGGTTGCAGACCGACCACGTCGATCTGTACCAGGCGCACCGGTTCGACCCCGAGGTAGCGATCGAGGAGACGCTGGAGGCACTCCAGCGTGTGGTCGCGGAAGGCAAGGCGCGCTATATCGGGTTCAGCGAGTGGACCTCAGAGCAGATCGAGGCAGCGATCGAGCTCGCCGGCCCGGACCTCTTCGTGTCCTCGCAACCGCAGTACTCGATGCTCTGGCGGGCGCCTGAGGCCGAGCTCTTCCCGCTGTGCGCAGCCAACGGGATCTCGCAGGTCGTGTGGTCACCGCTCGCCCAGGGCGTGCTCACCGGCAAGTACGCGCCCAACCAGCCACCGCCCGCCGAGTCGCGCGCGGCGAGCCAGTCGATGGGCAGCTTCATCGCGGGGCTGATGGAGGACCGGGTGCTGGAGGCGGTGGCCAGGCTGCGGCCAATCGCCGAGGAAGCCGGCCTCAGCCCTGCCAAGATGGCGTTGGCGTGGGTCCTGCGGCGCGAGGAGCTCGCTTCAGCGATCGTGGGAGCCTCCCGACCCGAGCAGGTGCACGACAACGCGGCCGCCTCGGGCGTCGAACTGAGCGCAGACGTGCTGGATGCGATCGACACGGCCCTCGGGGACACGCCCGTCAGCAAGCCGACTCTGGCGCCGTTCGCGCAGGCTGGCGTGATGCACCGAGGCTAGTCCGACGCTGATCTTCAGCTCCGCCCGCGACGGGGCTCGGTCCGGAACCCCAATACAATCGGGCACCCCAGGGCGCGTAGCTCAGTGGGAGAGCGCTCGCTTCACACGCGAGAGGTCGCAGGTTCGAAACCCGCCGCGCCCATCACGAAAAGCCCCGCAAGTCCGGGCGTAATGTAGGTGCACTCTCTGCGGAGCGGGTGCCAGATTGGGCCCATCGGCTTGTTCGTGAGCCTCAACTCTGGTGGCCTGGACTCCGCACTCGGCATGAGTTCGTCGACTGTCCGGGTCGAGCGGTCGAGCAGGTCTGGACCGCAACCTCCGGCAGCGACGCGGGTTGAGTCCAAGCGGGACACTCGAGGCATCTATGAGCGATAGCTCCGCTACCCGGCACACTGAGACGGAGGGTCTGAGAACGATGACGAGACCGGCTGAACTGCTGCAGCTCGGACGGCTGCAGCACCGGCGCCTCCACGGCCGCCTTCATACACCGTCCGGCGCACTCGCGGCGCTCGCGCTCGGAGTCCTACTCGCGCTCGTTGCCGGGCTCGCACCCGCCTCGGCGCTGGCCGGCGCCTCGCTCACCTGGTCGCCTGCCACCTCTCTCCCCGCCGGCAGCGCGCCAACCGCCGTCTCGTGCGCATCCGAATCGACGTGCGTCGCGGTCGAGCACCAGGGGGACGCCTTCGACACCTCCGATCCGACCGCGGAGACACCGCTGTGGACGGCCGCCACAATCGATCCCGGCCAATCCCTGAACGCGGTTTCCTGCGCGCCGGGCGGTCCTTGCGTGGCGGTGGACAGCCGCGGCGACGCACTCGTGGGTCGGGTGGCCGGCGCCGTCAGCTGGTCCCCGCCGTCGAGCACCCACGGAGGCGTGCTGACAGGCGTCTCCTGTCCCACGGCGTCGCTGTGCGTCGCGGTCGACGAAGAAGGCGACGTGCTGAGCAGCACCGAACCTGAGTCAGGCGCCTGGAAGCTCGAGCGCAGCTACCCGGGAGACCGCCTGCTCGCCGTCTCCTGCTCCTCAGCTGCGCTGTGCGTCGCGGTCGACAGTGCCGGCGAAGCGCTCTCGAGCACCGAACCCGACAGTGCTAGGTGGTCAGCGCAGAAGGTCGACTCGAGCGAACTGCTCGCCATCTCCTGTTGGGCCTCCGGCGCCTGTGTCGCGACCGACGCCGCCGGCGATGCGCTCGCCGGCGCCGACCCCGGCGCTGCGCACCCAACCTGGAGTCTCACGCCGCTCGGCGGCGAACGCCCCGCAGGCGTCTCCTGCGCCGCCACCGGCCTATGTGTGCTCGTGAACGGGAACGGTGAAGCATTCGCGAGCGGCGACTCGACGAGTTCCGCCCCCGAATGGACTGCCTCCGGCGCCGACCCCGGCGAGTCACTGAGCGCCGTCGCCTGCCTGCCGGGCGGCTTCTGCGTGGCGGTGGACACGGCCGGGCATTCTGTCGGCGGACGCGTCCCGCCACCCACGGCCACGACGCTCGCGCCACCCAGTGAAGTCGCCAGCTCGAGCGCCCTGCTCACCGGCATCGTCGATCCCAACGACGGCACGCTCACCGCGTGCACGTTCGAATACGGCACAGGCGCGACAGGCATGCCCTACGAAGCATCAGTCCCCTGCGTCCAGACACCAACCGCCGGCGGCGAAAACCAGAGCGTCTCAGCCGCGGTGTCGGGGCTCTCCCCCAACACCGCCTACCACTACCGCATCGTCGCCTCCAATCTATCGGGGACGACCGCGGGCGCCGATGCGACATTCACGACCCCCGTCTCCAGCCAGATCGCGATCGTCCATCCCAACCCCTCGATCGCCGGCACCCCCGCCGTCGGGCAGAAGCTCACGTGCAACGCGGGGACACCGACGGGCAGCTCCGCAAAGCTCTCCTACGCGTGGGTGCGCGACCAGATCCCGATCGCGGGCGCGACCGGCTCGACGTACACCGTCAAGGGCCAGGACAGCGGCCACCACCTCCAGTGCCAGGTCACCGCCACCGACGGCGGCGGCAGCGGCAGTGCTCTCAGCGGCTTCGTGACGATCCCCGTCGGCGGCGTGCCCGCGTCGGCCGGTGAGACGTCGGTCGGAAGAGCGACGTTCAAGCACGGGAAGGTCAGCGTGCCGATCGCCTGCTCTACCCTGGCCCGCGGCGGCTGCGAGGTCACGCTGAAGGTGACCGCGGTCGAGACGCTCAGCGGCGCTCGTATCCTGGCAGTCACCGCGCGCGCGGCCCGCGGGCCACGTGCGCGCATCGCTGCATCGCGTCATGTGAGCGTCACGCTCGCCGGCGTCCATGCTCGCCTCGCACGTGGGGCCCATCTCACGCTCACCGCCGCCCTGAGCGCAAGCGCCCGGCGGCTGCTCGCCTCGCGACGGCGCTTCACCGCGTATGCCACCGTCCACGGCACCGTCGTCGGCGTGATCGAGGCTCAGCTCGCCCGGCAGCTGCTGACGCTCAGGGCCCCCGCCCACGGCGCGTCGAGCCCTTCCAACCCCGCCCGCAAGGCCTCCAAGCGTGATCCGCGCCGCCGCTAGCCGAGCGCTTCTCGCCGCGGGCCTGCTCGCAGCGATGCTGGCGCTCACCGCCACCGGCGCCGCCGCCCGTGCGCCGCACGCACGCCAAGCCGACCGCGCCCGCTTGGCCGGTGCAACCGCCACCCCGGCGAGCGTCCTCGCGGCAACCCCCTACATGGGCTGGGACACCTACTTCGCGCTCGGCGGCAGGTACGCGGAGGCAAGCATCCTGCAGCAGGCCAGCCAGATGATCTCCCTGGGCCTGCAGAAGCGCGGTTATCGCTACATCTGGCTCGATGTCGGCTGGTGGCACGGGTCGCGTAACGCCAACGGCGAAATCAGCGTCAGCCCCAGGCAGTGGCCTCACGGCATGGCATGGCTGACCCGCACCCTGCACGCCGCCGGCTTCCTGGTGGGCCTCTACACCGACGCCGGCCCGAACGGCTGCGGCGGCGCCGGGCAGGGCAGCTACGGTCACTACCAGCAGGACGTCAACACGTTCGCCGCGTGGGGCTTTGACGCGGTCAAGGTCGACTTCTGCGGCGGCGCCGAATACCACCTGAATCCGGCCGCCGCCTACGCGGAATTCCACGCGGCGATCGAGCACAACTCCAGCCACCGCCCGATGCTGCTGTCGATCTGCGACTACCTGCAGCCCGAAGAGTACGGCGCCGGCCGTCCCGTGCTCGACGAATCGGCATTCGCCTCCTACTCGTTCGGTCCGAGCGTCGGCAACAGCTGGCGCACCGACACCGACGTCGGCAGCCCGGGCCACGTGTACTTCTCAGATGTGCTGCGCAACCTGGACGCCGACGCCGCCGCTCCTCAGGCGGCCGGGCCGGGGCACTGGAACGACCCCGACTACCTCGCGCCCGACCAGGGCATGTCCGCAACGCAGTTCCGTTCTCAGCTGAGCATGTGGGCGATGCTCGCCGCGCCGCTGATGATCAGCGACAACCTGACCGAGATCAGCGCCAACAGCATCGCCGCCGTCCAGAACGACGAAGTGATCGCCGTCGACCAGGATCCCGCCGGGGTTCAAGGCACGCTGCTCTCCTCCTCCGGCAAGGGCGAGGTGTGGGTCAGGCCGCTCGTGGGGGGCTCGCGCGCGATCGCCCTGCTCAACCGCGGCTCGAGCCCGATCGAGATCCAGACGAGCGCCGGCGCCGCGGGACTGCGCTCCAGCACCGGCTACACGGTGCGCAACCTCTGGACGCACACGAGCAGCTCCACCGCGGGCGCGATCGGCGCCCGGGTGCCCGGCGACGGCGTCGTGCTGGTGCGCGTATCACCACGCTGACGACGGGCGTCCGCCGTCACCGGGAACGTGCCGACGCCAGCTTCATGGGGCTTCTCCAGTGGCGGGATGAGCGCTCATGCGCGGGCCTTCGACAGGCGCACCGTCGTGTTGCCGGGCGCGACGCACAGCTGCACAGCGTCCATCAGGCGGGTCATCAGCGCGAACCCACGCCCGCCCTCCGCGCAGTCCACCCGGTCCTGCCTTGCCGCCGCGAACGTGCCGTAGTCGCGGACGGCCAGCGTCAGGCGATCGCCTTCGCTGAGGACGCTCAGCGCGATGTGCCCGTGCTCGTCCGGCGCACCGTGGCGGATCGCGTTGGTGACGGCCTCGTTGACGGCAAACACGAACTCGTACGAACGATCGTCGTCGAGGCCGAAGACTGCCGCCGCCCGCTGCGCGTATTCACGTGCCATCACCAGCTTCGCCGGCTCGGCCGGCAGGCTGAGCTCGCCCACCACCGTGCAACGAGTCTCCTGTTCGATCAGCGTCCGCACCTCAGCCGGCCACAGCGAGTTCCGTCAGAGCGTCCTCGCGCGAGTGATGCAGCGCAATCAGGGCGTCGACACCAGAGATCTCCAGGATCTGCAGGACGCGGCGGTTCTCATCCGCGCAAACGACGGTCAGTGAGCCGCTGCCGGACTCGCGCAGCCGCCTCACCGCTCCCACCAGCACGCCGATCGCCGTCGAGTCGATGAACGTCGTCATCGAAAGGTCGAGCACCACGTGGCGGGCCCCCGCGTCGATCCTCTCGCTGAGACGCTCCTCCAGTTGCGGGCTCGCGACATAGTCGAGCTCGCCGCCGGCCACCAGCACTGCGACCTCCTCGCCGTGCCTCTCCGCACCATCTGCTGCGTCACCGCCGATGTAGAAAAACCCCATCTGATCCTCCAATGTCGGGCCCACCAGCATTAATAGGACGCGCGCTCGCGCTCTGGAGTTCCATACCAGGAACTGGACGTTTGTACTACCTGTGCTCAGATGGGCGCCGGAACCTGCTGGGTGATGCAGTGGACGTTGCCGCCACCGAGCAATATCTCCCGCGCAGGCACCCCGATGATCTCGCGGTCGGGGAACGCGCTCTGCAGCACCTCGCCCGCCTGCCCGTCGCAGCGCTCGTCCAGCAGCGGGTACACGATCCGGTGGGTGGCGATGTAGAAGTTCGCGTAGGAGGCCGCCAGACGGTCGCCGGCGCGCCGTGGCAGGCTGCCCGCGACCGTGTCCACGCCGCCGGCCTCCTGCCCCGCGATCGTGACCGGGCCCGGCGAGGGCAGGCGGATCACCTCCAGAGAGCGCCCGCGAGCATCCGTCGCGGCCTGCAGGCGCTCCTCGGCGTCGCGCGAGATCGCGTGCTGGGGGTCCGACTCGTCATCGCAATAGCTCAGCAGCACCACCCCGGGGCGCGCGAAGCAGGCGAGGTTGTCCACGTGCCCGTCGGTCTCGTCGTTGTAGACGCCCCGGGCGAGCCAGATCAGCTTCTGCGCTCCCAGGTGCTCGAACAGCATCTGCTCGATCTCCGCGCGCGAGAGTTCCGGGTTGCGGTTGGGGTTCAACAGGCACTCTTCCGTGCTCAACACCGTGCCCTCGCCGTCGACGTGGATCGAGCCGCCCTCGAGCACGATCGGCGCGCGGTAGCGCGCTGCGCCTTCGAGCTCGAGCACCCGCTCGGCGACCGCGTCGTCGCGCTCCCAGCTAGCGTACAGGCCGCCGTCGTGTCCGCCCCATGCGTTGAAGCGCCAGTCGAC
>JBOGXX010000270.1:0-5120 GCA_050696475.1 Solirubrobacteraceae bacterium
ACGCTCGGCTCCGACAGCACGATCCCCCGTCCGCGGACGTACACGAGCGTGTTGGCCGTCCCGAGGTCCACCGCCATGTCACGACCGCCGAACCCTGTCAGATAGCTGAAGATGCCCATATAAAGAGAGAGGGGGCACGTTCAGATCCGGTCCGACGCACCATTTCGCGGCGCGCTCGGAGGCCAGCATTCATCGGGGCGTACCCGGGGGGCAGTCTAGCGGACTCCCGCCGGCGCACTCCAGGTGCGCCACCGGATTTGCAGAGTCGGCGTGCGGCAGAGGCCTGCTAGTGGCGCAGCTCCGGGTAGATCTCTAGGAGCGTGGCGAGCGGCAGCCCGACAACGTTCTCCACATCGCCCTCCAGCTCCAGCGCGAGCGCCGCCCCCGCGCCCTGGATCGCGTAGCCTCCCGAGCGACCGCGCCACTCCTCCGTGGCGAGGTACCAGTCCAGCAGCTCCTCGTCGAACGGCCTGAACGTGACGCGTGTGCGCGCCAGCGCGGTGCGCTCGAGGATCTCAGATCGCCCGTCGCCCAGCAGCAGCGCCACGCCGCTGAGCACCTCGTGGGTGCTCCCGCCGAGCGCTCTCAGAGTCTCGCGGGCCGCAGCCGCGTCGGGCGGCTTTCCATAGATCCACCCGTCGAGCACCACGATCGTGTCGCAGCCGAGAACCGCCTCGGCGACGCCAGGACGGCTGACCGCGCGTGCCTTGCGCAGCGCGTTCTCGACCGCCACCTGCGCGCAGTCCTCGCCCTGCTCGAGCTCCTCGACGTCTGAGACCCTGACCGTGAACGGGACCCCGAGCCGCGCGAGCAGCACCCGCCGCTGGGGCGAGCCCGAGGCCAGCACCAGTGGCACAGGCGCGCCGGCTGCTACTGCAGGTCCTCGAAGAACAGCGCCGCCTCGCGGGCGGCGGACTCGGGGGAGTCCGAGCCGTGGACCATGTTCGCGCCCATCTCGGTCGCGAAGTCGCCGCGGATCGACCCGGGTGCAGCCTCCAGCGGGTTGGTGGCGCCGATCAGCTGGCGCGCGGCCCTGACGGCGTCGCTTCCCTCCAGCACCATCGCGACGATCGGCCCGGAGGTGATGAAGTCGACGAGCTCGCCGAAGAAAGGCCGCTCGGCGTGCTCGGCGTAGTGGCGTTCTGCCAGCTCGCGCGAGACGGTCATGTGTCGTAGGGCGGCGATGCCGAGGCCCTTGCGCTCGAGGCGAGCGATGATCTCTCCCGTGAGACCCCGAGCGAAGGCATCGGGCTTGATCAGGATCAGTGTTTGGTCCATTGGTTCCTTTGTGTGGATTGCGAGGCGCTCACGCGCTGGGGCGCGGACGCTCGCCGCGAGGACCGGTGCGCGCAGCGCCGGAGGATCTGCGTTTGCTCGGCGCGGCCGCGGGCTCTGTGGCCAGCGCCGCCTCCTGTGGCTCGGGCTCGGGATGCTCGAGGGCCACCGCAGCGTCGACCTCCGTCAGCTCGGTGTCAAGGGCGGCCGCCGCGCGACGCCGGCGGGAGCGAGGCGAGGCGAGACCCGGCACATCAGCCTCGCAATAGGGGCAGATCGTCCAGGCCTGATCCAGCGGGCGCGCACAGCTGACGCAGCGCTCCTTCAGCTTGCGCAGGCAACTGGGACAGCGGATGAAGTCGTGCTCTGTCCGGTAGTCGCAGTACGGGCACAGCGCATGATCGAGCTGACGCAGCCTCGCCTCTGCCGCCTGGGTCTCGAGTTCGCGCTCGCGCACGTCCTCCAGATACTCCGGCGGGCGCAGCACCAGATAGACGATCGTGCCGAGAAACGGGAACAGCGACGCGACTGTCGCGCAGCCGACCAGCATCGGGTCGGCTACACGCCGGCGCGCATCGGCATATGTCCAGTAGATCAGCGACACGTAAAGGACGATGACGAACAGGATCAGCAGGTCGACCGCGAGATTCAAGCCGCTGCTTTCGATTCCGAAATAGGCGAAAGTGAGCATCGGCCGGCTGAGTTTAGAGAAACAGGCGGCCGAAACCGTAGCCAGCGGCGAAGAACACGAGGATGACCAGCGCCACGATCAGCGCCACCGCGCCGACCATGGTGAGCACCGATGGGCCTTGATCGTTCATCCGCCGCGGCTCTCCGGGCTTGCCCGCGAGAGCGCGAGCGTACCGGAGCCGGCGAGCTTTCCGAGCAGATCGCCGACGAGATAGACCGACCCCGTGACCAACACCGCGCCGCCGTGCGCGGCCGCCCAGCCGCGTGCCTGCTCCAGCGCGGGCGCCGGCTGGGGCTCGCAGACGCTGTCCTCGAAACCCTGCTGGCGCGCCAGCGACTGCAGCGCCCCGGGCGAGAGCGCGCGGCTGCTCGGCGGCGCGGTGAACCAAGCCCGCGCGGCGACGGGCAGCAGCGACGCGAGCATCGCGGCGGCGTCCTTGTCCTCCAGCACGCCGAGCACCAGCGCCAGCGGCCCCTCCGGCAGCGCGTCGGGCAGCGACTGCACGAGCGCGCAAACCGCGTCCGGGTTGTGGGCGCCGTCGAGAGCGGTAGGCGGGTCGCAGTCGATCAGCTGCAGGCGTCCGGGGACGTCTGTCGCAGCACCGGCCTGCGCAACGCACCGCTCGCTCAGCGCGATGCCGGCGATCGCCAGGTACGCCTCGGCGGCCGCCCGCGCCGCTTGGAAGTTACGCTGCTGGAAGGCGCCGCGCGCGAGCAGAGAATCGGCGTCGGGCGCCGGGCCGGGTCGCACGATTTGCGCCCGGCGCTCGTGTGCGACGCGCTTGGCGACCTCCAGCGCGGCCGGCGCGAGGTCGACGCCGAGCACGAGCGCCGCACCGGCCTGAACCGCCGCGAGCTTCTCCTCGGCGATGTCGGTGATCGTCGGCCCCAGCCAGCGGGTGTGCTCGAGCCCGACGTTGGTGAGCACGGTGACCGGCGCGCGGATCACGCTGGTGGCGTCGTAGCGGCCTCCCAGCCCAGCCTCGATCACGGCGACGTCTACCTCCTGTCGCGCCATCTCCCACAGGGCGGCGGCGGTCAGCAGTTCGAACTGGGTGACGTGGTCGTCCCCGGCGAGCGTGCGGTTGACCCGCTCAGCCGCCCACGAGGCACGTGCGACCGCTGCGGCGAACGCCCGGGTGTCCATCTCGCAACCGTCGATCAGCACACGTTCGCGGTAGGAGACCAGGTGCGGTGAGAGGTATGCGGCGGTGCGCAGGCCGTGGCGCTGAAGGATCGCGGCGGTCATCCGCGTGGTCGAGGACTTTCCGTTGGTTCCCAGCACGTGAACCGCGGAAAACCGGCGCTCGGGTGAGCCTAGGACGGTCATCATCCGCCGCATCCGGTCGAGCCCGAAGCGCATCCCGAACAGCTCCAGGGAGCGCAGCTTGCGCTCCGCTTGGGCCTCGGTCCAGATCGTTTGCTTCCGGGGAGGCATGCGCTGTGCTCTGACTGAAGGCTCGAGCCGGGAGCTCTTAGGCGCGGGGGTGCTTTCGCAGGTAGTCGAGGAACACGGGACGCAGCGCCTCGCCCAACTGCCCGTCACCGCTGTGGATGGCGTCGTAGATCTTGCCTTTGGAGAACTGAATGTCGTACTCGGCCTCGCCCTCGTCTCCGCTCAGCGCCTTCGCTGCGGGGATCAGCTTCAGCAGGTTCCAGAAGAACTTGACGTCCAGGTGCTTCTCCGCACGCGCGAGCGCACGGTCGTGCAACTCGATCGTGGAGAGCTCCTCGAGCGAGTCGTCGAGGCCGCCGTCGGGCGCCTCGGCGCTCACGCTGCGCGGCGCCGGCGACAGCGGCGGCGAGCCCCCGCGCCGCCGCGCAGACCCATGAGCTCGCGCCGCAGACCCTTGAGGTCGAGCTTGCCCGCCAGCCTGCGCAGCTCCAGGCGCTCCTTGACGCTCAGGTTGCCCCAGCGCCCGCCGGAGTCGCGGGCGAGGCCGGCGAGCCGTGCGCGATCCTTCTCGGAGAGCGACTGCCAGTGGCGGCGCGCCACCAACAGCGCCTGCAGCAATGCCGCCCACGGCAGCGCCATCGCGCGCTCGCGCTTGGATCGCTTCGACAGCTTGCTCAACCTGGACACAGTCGCGATGGTAGCGGGCGCGGGGCGCTCGCGGGGCCTGGAGCTACGCCGACTCCTCGCGCAGCGATGCGTCCTCCGCATCCTCGGGCGCGGCTTCGGTGACGAGCGTCGGCGTCAGCCCCTTCTCGACGGTCTCCTTGGTGACGACGCACTTCTTGACGTCGCGGCGGGAGGGCAGCTCGAACTGCACCTCGAGCAGGATCTCCTCGATGATCGAGCGCAGCCCACGTGCTCCGGTTTCGCGCTCGAGGCCCTTCTCGGCGACGGCCACCAGCGAGTCGTCGGAGAACACGAGCTCGATCCCGTCGAAGGCGAAGAAGCGCTGGAACTGCTTCACGAGCGCGTTGCGCGGCTCGATCAGGATCGAGACGAGGTCCTCGCGCGTGAGCTGGTGCACGGCGGACATCACCGGCAGGCGGCCGATGAACTCCGGGATCAGCCCATACTCGATCAGGTCCTCTGGCAGGCACTGCTCGAACACTTCGCCCGTGTCGCGCTCGGATTTGGCCTCGATCGCGGCGGCGAAGCCGACGCCTTTGTGCCCGACCCGCCGCTCGATGACCTTGTCGAGGTTCGCGAACGCGCCACCGCACACGAACAGCACGTTGGTGGTGTCGATCGTCAAGAACTCCTGGTGGGGGTGCTTGCGGCCTCCCTGCGGCGGCACCGACGCCTGCGTACCCTCGAGGATCTTCAGCAGCGCCTGCTGCACCCCCTCGCCGGAGACATCGCGCGTGATCGACGGGTTGTCGGCCTTGCGCGCGATCTTGTCGACCTCGTCGATGTAGATGATCCCCGTTTCCGCCTTCTTGACATCGTAGTCGGCCGCCTGGATCAGCTTCAGCAGGATGTTCTCGACGTCCTCGCCGACGTACCCGGCCTCGGTCAGCGCGGTGGCGTCGGCGATCGCGAACGGCACGTTGAGTATCCGTGCAAGCGTCTGCGCGAGCAGCGTCTTGCCGCAGCCGGTCGGCCCGCGCAGCAGGATGTTCGACTTCTGCAGCTCGATGTCGGTCTCGCCGGACATCAACATCTGCACGCGCTTGTAGTGGTTGTAGACGGCCACCGAGAG